>JAGGTO010000010.1 GCA_021163705.1 Thermoplasmata archaeon
CCCTTCCAGAGAGTCTGGGTGAAGCACTGTATCATATGGAAAGAAGCCAGCTTATGAAAGAAATACTTGGTGAGCATATATTCAAGCACTTCCTAATTGTGAAAAAGAGAGAGTGGGAAGACTACAGAGCTCAGGTTACAGAATGGGAGATAAAGAACTTTCTTCCGATTCTGTGAGGTATGGCTATGAATCTTAGAGAGATAAGGAAACAGTTTCCCCTACTGAAACATACGGTGTATCTGAACTCTGCAGATCAGGCACCTCCAGGGAGATACTGGATTGATGCCATTCGCAGATCTCTTAATCTTCTGGAAGCAGGAAGCATTGAAGATACACCCCCATATGGATTTGCAACACACCCTTTCCTTTCCAATATATTTTTTGAGGTTATTGAAAAGGGTGCGAAACTCATTCATGCACACAGAGATGAGGTAACCAATAACTATCGCATAATGACTGCAGCAAATATGATAATCAACGATATCATCCAATGGGAGAGGGGAGACAATGTGGTGTTCACAAATCTCGACTATCCTTCCATACCCTTCATTCTCCTCGGTCTGAGAAAAAGGGGTGTGGAATTGAGAAGGGTAGAGCATAAAAATGGCATAATTCCTATAGATGAAATGGAGAAAATGATAGATGATAGAACAAAGCTCATGGTAATAAATCGCACAATGCCCTGGAGCGGGTTCACATACGCTAATGTGCGTGAAATATCGAGCATTGCCCATGAGCATGGCGCATATGTGCTTGATGATGCATTTCAGGCAACAGGAGCGATAGATATAGATGTTCATCGAGATGAGGTGGATTTTCTTCTCAGTGGGAGTTACAAGTGGCAATGCGGCCCCGAGGGTGCTGGCATACTATATGTTAGGAGAGAAATAATCGAAAATGTTGAGCCTGATTTTAGAAATTATCTGTGGGTGGATTTTAAAGGCGAGATTCCATTTTCCACAGAGGATCATGATAATCTGAGCAGCTGGGATTATCCCTTGCAGAAAAATGCAAATAAATTTGAGATGGGTACTGTTGTGACTCCAATACTCTTTGGCTGGGATGCAACTCTTGATTTCCTCCTCAATACTGGAATTGAGGAAATAGAAAAAAGAGTGCGCAGCCTTGGAGATTATGCATACACAAGGCTCAGCGAGGAAGGATTCTCGCTCATAACTCCAGAGAGCAGAGAGAACAGGCATGGTTTAATTGTTTATACATCTGGAAATGCTAAGAGAGACCGGGAGATTTACACAAATTTAAATTCACCCAAATCACCGCAAGATAGGCCCATAAAGCTCACACTGAGATATGCAGGAGGAATTGGAGGGATAAGGATAAGCACACATTTCTTCAACACGAAGGAGGAAATAGATACCCTGATTGAAAGGCAAAGAAAAATTCTCAAAAATTGAGGGTAACATTATTTAATTCTCTTTTTCATACCCCAGTGTGAATCCAAAAAGAATTAAGAAGATATTGCAAAAGTATTACGAGATGGATCATCACTATGAAGATGGAAAAGTTCTTGGCTCAATGTACACCTATCTTCCGGAGATAGTGCTGGATACTTTCATTAAATTCTATCAGGCGAACTTAGGCAATGAGGGTATGTATCCTGGAACAAAAAGAATGGAGGAGAAAGTAGTAAAGTTTCTCCTCACTCTATCCTCCGCAAAAGCTTCCCTTTTTGAAAAGAAATTCTTTGGGCATATTGTTAGCGGAGGTACTGAAGCAAACATAACAGCACTGTGGATTGCAAGAAATATGGGATTCAATAGAATTCTAACTACAAAGGATGCACACTTTTCCATAAGAAAGGCAGCAAATATTCTTAATATTCCATTAGAGGAAATCTCAATGAATACAGGCAAGATGGATATTGGAGACCTGGAGAGCAAGATTAGGGATGGAGATATTGTGGTGGCCACGGCAGGTACCACTCCCCTTGGGATTGTTGATCCAATAAAAGAGATTGGAGAGATCTGCAACTTATATGATTGCTTTATGCATGTGGATGCTGCCTTTGGCGGTTTTGTGATCCCCTTCCTTAGAGAGCTCGGATATATGGATGTGAAATTTGGATTCGATGTGCCAGAGGTTATGAGTTTGACAATAGATCCTCATAAAATGGGTATGGCCCCATACCCTGCTGGTGCAATTTTAATGAGAGGGAATTTATTTAAGTATATAGAGGTGGATGCCCCGTATCTTGTAAGGGGAAAAAATGCATCCCTTCTTGGAACTAGGCAGAGCGGTAGTGTGGCTGCAGCCTACGCATCTATTCTGTATTTCGGCTGGAACGGATATAGGGAGATTGTGAAAAGATGCATGGAAAACATGCACTATGCTATCAGGAGAATCCAGGAGGAAGGTTTTGAAATATTTATAAAGCCAGAGCTTAATATTCTCAATATAAAGCTAAAAAATCCCTCAAGAACAAAGAGAGAATTTTTAAAGAGAGGTTGGAGTGTATCAATAAATCCCTCCTATGGAACCATGAGAATAGTATTCATGCCGCATGTTACAACCAGGGTGATAGAGAACTTCTTGAAAGTGCTAAAAAATATAGAAAAAAGTTAGGGGCGATAATATTTTCCGTATTTTGCCCACCACTCATCCACATCCTTTTGCAATTTTTTAATGTACTCTGGATTCTTGAAGAGATGCCTGAACCTTCCCTGAGGCTTGAGATACTCTTCCACAGGCTTGAATTTCTTGGGTTTATATGTAATGCGCATATTCTCAAAATCTCCATTTTCAATTTCATAAAGTGGAAATAGCCCGGTCTCTGTTGCAAGTCTAAGAATTTCAATCGTTTTACTTGGATCATGTCTCCATCCCGTGGTGCAGGAAGATAGAACATGCAGGAATTTTGGTCCCTCAATGCTCAGAGCTTTTTTAACTTTCTTTTTGAAATCGTTGAAAAATGCAGGATTTGCCGTGGCCACATAGGGTGCATCATGGGCCGCTATTATCTTTGCAATGGGTTTCTTGGGCCTTAATTTTCCAATGGGATTGGCACTCCCCACCTTACTCGTGGTGGTCCAGGCCCCCCAGGGAGTTGCACCGCTTCTCTGAATACCTGTGTTCATATAGGCCTCGTTATCATATAGAACATATAGAACATTATGGCCCCTCTCAACCATTCCACTGAGAGCCTGCATTCCTATATCCACTGTACCGCCATCTCCACCAAATGCTATGATATTTACCTTTTCCCCCTTGGCTTTCAAGGCCGCATCAATTCCACTTGCCACAGCTGCAGCATTCTCAAAGGCAACATGGATCCATGGGACTCGCCATGAAGTGCGGGGATAGGCAGTGGTAGCCACCTCCAGACATCCTGTGGCATTTGTCACTATTGTATTTGGACCTGCAAGCTTGAGAATCCATCTAACTATTATGGGTGCGGCGCATCCGGCACATAATCCATGGCCAGGTGCAAAAAATTCCTCCTTTTCATAATTCATAGCAATCCCTCCGCTTTAAGCACAGCTTCCTTATTTACATCTATCCAGTTGACCTCATCAACCTCCTCATGCATTGCCTTCTCTGCAATCTCCACCACGCTATTCAATGTGTTGAATGTTATATCCCTTCCTCCAAGACCCACTATGAAATCGACAATTTTTGGTTTCTCTTTCATCCTTGAGAATGTAGACGATAGCTCTGCATACACTGCGCCTCCAAATCCAAAGGATATATTCCGCTCAACAACAGCAACAACCTTGGCATTCTTTAGTATCTCTCTGAGTTCTTCTTTGGGGAAAGGCCTGAACACTGTCAGCTTAACAAGACCTACCTTCTTCCCCTGCTCTCTCAATCTTCTTACAAATTCTCTGGTTGTGGAGGTCATCGAGCCCATGGTCACAAGTATTATCTCAGCATCCTCAACAAATTCAGGATAAACCTTCATGTATTTCCTTCCAAATCTCTCTTCGAATTCTTCAAAGACCTCATCTATAACCTTCTTTGCACGCTCCATCGCAATCCACTGCCCGTACTTGAACTCCATAAAATGCTCAGGGAACCCGAAGGAGCCAAGGGTAGCAGGATTCTGTGGATCAAGCGTGACATAGTGAGGCACAAATTCGCCTAGGAAATCATCCACATCCTTCTGCTCAGGAAGCTCAACAGGCTCAACTGTGTGCGTGAGAACAAAGGCATCAATACCCACCATGGCGGGAAGAAGAACTCTTTCATCCTCCGCAATCTTGAAGGCCATTATTCCAAGATCAAGACCCTCCTGATTGCTCTCCGCATAGAACTGCATCCATCCTGTGTCACGCTGAGACATCATATCCTGATGGTCGCACCATATATTTATCGGAGCACTCAAAGCACGGTTCCCTATACCCATGACTATGGGCAATCTCATACCACTCGCTATAAAGAGAACTTCATGCATTAGGGCAAGACCCTGGGATGCTGTTGCAGTTCCCACACGCACACCCTTAGCACTTGCTCCTATGGCAGCGCTCATTGCGCTGTGCTCACTCTCCACTGGTACAAATTCTGCTTTCATCTCCCCATTTGCTATGAGCTCACTTATTTTCTCAGGTACCAAAGTGGAGGGTGTGATTGGATACGCGGGCACAACCTGCACCCTGGCAAGTTTAAAGGCGTACGCTATAGATTCATTACCTCTTATCATCACCTTCATTTACTTCTCCTCCTTCACAAACTCTATTGCATTTACAGGACATTCGTTATAGCATATTCCACAACCCTTGCAGTAATCATAGTCGATTTCAACCACAGGCAATCTCTTCAAAGGCTCCTTTGGCGCTGGAGTTTTCTTCTTTGTCTCTTCATCCTCATAAAGCAGTATGGCAGGTTCCGGGCAGAATTGCCAGCATATGAGGCAACGAATGCATTTCTCATAGTGAATTATGGGCTTGAAAACTCTCCATGTTCCTGTCTTATTCTCCACAGAATTTCCAGGCTCGGGAATTACAGCTCCTCTCGTTATTACCTCCATTTTTCACCACCCCAAAATTGTATTTTCATAAGCATCCTTTGCAGCCAGAGCATTTTCCTCCTTTTTGGCAGGTGCATTCTCCCTTATGGCCTCAACAACATACTCTATTTTCACATTTCCAACAGCCTTTGCATAGGCACCGAGAATTGCTGTATTCACTATAGGTGCAGCCAGAGAGCCGAGCTTATGGTCAATGGCTATTTTTGTTGCGTCAACTGTTGCAACCTTGAAATTTCCAAGATTGAATTGTTCAGGCTTCTTGGAAGTATTAATTATCACTATACCTCCTTCCTTGAGTCCCTGTGTGACATCCACAACCTCCATTAAAGAGGGATCAAGCACCACGACTGCATCGGGATTGTAAACATTCATCCTCAAATCAATTCTTCTCTCATCAATCCTTGTGAATGCCTGCACCGGCGCACCTCTTCGCTCCACACCAAAGTAGGGGAAGGATTGA
Organism: Thermoplasmata archaeon; assembly: GCA_021163705.1. Lineage (GTDB taxonomy): Archaea > Thermoplasmatota > Thermoplasmata > Thermoplasmatales > Aciduliprofundaceae > S014-41. The sequence continues at coordinate 5,445 of JAGGTO010000010.1, forward strand.
GCGTAATATCCCTGCTTCACTGCCGCTATGGCCAGGATATTTGCCGCCGTTACTGCTCCCTGGCCGCCTCTTCCGTGAAATCTCACCTCATACATAAAAAAGGGTATGCATTTTAACACTTTAAAGGTTTACCTTAATCGAAAATAATAATAAGGTGATGTAAAATAACCCCTCCAATGAGTGAAGTTTCTCCTGAGAAGATTCGAGAATTGAAGCTTATAGCAAACAAGATAAGGGAATGGACAATAAAAATGACATATGCTGCCAAATCCGGACATCCTGGAGGTTCGTTAAGTGCGGCTGAGATTTTTGCTGTGCTTTATTTTCATGAGATGCGAGTTGATCCAAACAATCCAGAGTGGCCAGAGAGGGATAGATTTGTACTGAGCAAAGGTCATGCATCCCCCGCCTACTATGCTGCTTTGGCGCTACGAGGATTCTTTCCGGAAGAAGAACTTTTAACTTTCCGAAAGATAAGTTCCAGGCTTCAGGGACATCCCTCACTTATAGTACCTGGCGTGGATATGTGCACAGGCTCCCTTGGTCAGGGATTGAGCGCAGCAATAGGCATGGCTTTAGCTGCGAAATTAGATAAGAAAGATTACAGGGTATATGCTCTCCTTGGAGATGGTGAAATAGAGGAGGGAAACATATGGGAGGCAGCACTTACCGCATCAACAAGAAAACTGGATAATCTTGTGGCGATAATTGACCGCAATATGATACAGCTTGATGATTTCACAGATAGAATGATAATTCTTGATCCCCTTGAAGAGAAATGGGATGCCTTTGGATGGAAGGTTATGTCCATAAATGGCCATGATGTGGTGCAGATCATCCATGCTCTCAATGAAGCTAAAAAGGAGAAGGGTAGACCCAGTGTGATAATTGCACATACCGTAAAAGGAAAGGGTGTGAGTTACATGGAGAACACTGCAAAATATCATGGAAAGCCTCCTCAAAATGAAGAGGAATATGAGGAAGCTTTAAAGGAGATAGAAGATGAGAGGGGAAAAATATGAAATGGGAGTATGAATCTCCAAGAAAGGCATATGGTGAGACCCTTGTTTCTCTGGGGAAAGAGAGAGAGGATATCGTTGTGCTGGATGCTGATTTAAGCACTTCAACAAAAACTGCAATGTTTGGCCAAGAATTTCCTGAGAGATTCTTCAATGTTGGACTTCAGGAGCAGAATGTGATGGGCATAGCTGCAGGTCTTGCAAGGAGCGGGAAAACGGTATTTGCATCCTCCTTTGCAGTTTTTGCAACTGGAAGAGCCTATGATCAGATAAGGCAGAGCATAGCCTATCCCCAGCTAAATGTGAAAATAGTAGCCACCCATGGGGGAGTTACAGTGGGAGAAGATGGAGCATCACATCAGATGATAGAGGATATCGGCCTGATGTGCGGATTGCCAAACTTTAGGGTGATCGTTCCTGTGGACTCCAATGAAGTTCGCCGTGTGATAAGATTCGTTGCCTCTGAGAAGGGGCCATTTTATGTTCGTCTAACCCGTCCCGCTTTGCCAACAATAACATCCAAGGAGGATGATTTTGTATTTGGAAAGGGCATGCTCATGAGGGATGGTGAGGATATTGCCATAATTGCAACGGGAATCGAAGTTTCATACTCTCTTTTAGCTGCTGAAAAACTCAAAAAGGAGGGAATAGATGCAGCAGTAATTAACATGAGCACCATTAAGCCCATCGATAAGGAAATAATAATAAAGTATGCTCGAAAAACAGGGGCGATTTTAACAGCAGAGGACCATAACATCTACAATGGTCTTGGGAGTCGAGTTGCGGAGGTTCTTGTGGAAAATTATCCTGCCTGGATGCTTCGAGTGGGCATGCCCGATAAGTTTGGAAGGAGCGGAAAATGGAATGAGCTTCTTGCATATTATGAAATGGATGAAAATGGTATTATGAAAGCGGCAAGAAAGCTTGTGGAGGTGAGAAAATGAAGATTTTTATCGATACCGCAAATTTAAGTGAGATAAGGGAGGCAATTTCCTGGGGGATAGTGGATGGCGTGACCACAAATCCCTCCCTGATAAGAAAGGCTGTGGAAAGTGAAAAGAAGGATATGAGTCTGGAAGAATATGTTAGAGAGATATTGAAGAGTGCGGGAGAAAACAGGCCCGTGAGCTTAGAAGTAATGGGATTAAAAGCTGAGGATATGATCAGGGAGGCAGAGATTCTCTATGACAAATTCAATTCTGTGGCAAATAATGTTGTGATAAAGATACCCATAAATACATATGCAGGATACTATGAGGGCCTTAAGGCAATTAAAAGATTGAGCGAGGAGGGGATACCTGTAAACTGTACCTTGGTTATGACTCCAGAGCAAGCTCTATTGGCGGCAAAGGCCGGAGCGAGATATGTAAGTCCCTTTGCAGGGAGAATAGATGATTATCTTCGTGAAACAAAGCTTGGAATGAAGAGAGGCGTGGACTTTCAGAAGGGTGACTATTATCCCTGGGATGGAAAGGGTGTGGACGATAACGGGATAAGAAGCGGTGCAGATTTGGTGGAGAAGACCGTTATGATTCTGGAGAATTATGACTATGAGACAGAAGTTATAGCCTCAAGCATTCGCAACGCTAGGCAGGTGAGAGAAGTTGCCATGGTAGGGGTGCATATTGCAACAATACCATTCAAGGTTCTTGAGGAGATGCTGTTACATCCAAAAACAGAAGAAGGCGTGAAGAAATTCAGCGAAGATGCAGAGAAGGCGGGGTACCGAGAGCTATTCAGACACTAAAATTTGAAGGCTAAAATTTTTATATTTTCTCACAATTCCCACAATGGTGATAAAAATGGGAAAATGGAAAGTCACGGTAGATAGAGATGCGTGCATTGGTGATGGAATCTGTGCCAGTCTGTGTCCAGATGTATTCGAGATGGATGACGAGGGAAAGAGCGTGGTCATAAAAGAAGTCATTGGCGATGATCTCTACGATTGCGTCCAGGAAGCAGTGGATTCCTGTCCTGTGAGCTGCATAACGCTGGAGCAGGTAGAATAATTTTGACGATAAATTTATTATCCTTTCATACTTCTCCTTTTTTATGCTTCTAATTGTGGAAGAATACTTTAAAAACTTTCCTGCTAGGAAAAGAGTGGCTGAGCTTTTAATCACCCTAGGGATCTCCATTAAAAATTCCAAGCTTTATCTGGGGGATGTGAATGTATCAATAAACGCTGTGGCTGATGCTGCAAATGTAAATCGAAAGATTGTTTATCACACCATAGAATATATTGAGAAAACATATGAGCTCAGAAGCATATTTGAGAGAATAAAACCCCACATGAGTCTGAGAGATGTGGCCCCTGTAATGGGATGGGAGGTGCTGGAGGTAACCTTTAAAAAGGGAAAATTTGGCTGTGCTCTGGAAAGAATCTTCAAAATAATAAGTGAGAAATCATGTGAGATAAGGCAGATAATAGGAGAAAGAGAGCTCATTGATAAGAGTCATCTCACAATAATTTTCGAGAGGCCTATAGATATGAATGTACTGAGCGAAATTAAAGAGATTGAAGGCGTGGATACCCTCACACTCCATACATCTGAAATAGATAAGAAAAAAATAGTGTGCAGTTTTTGCAAGGTGAAATACTGTCCCAGAAAAGTTTCATTTAAGTAGACCACTCACTATCACATCTATTGCCTCCTCCTCTGTCAATCCCCTCGTCATAAGAGTAATAAGCTGTTTTTTATCCACACTCCCTATAGCAGCTTCATGTGTTACCTTTGCCTTTGGATTCTTTCCTATCACTATGGGGGAAGCTTCTGCCTGTGCATCATCCATTATAATTTCTGTACAATCCACATGTCCCTTGGAATACTCTCCCAATCCCACAGTTTTTCCTATGACAAAACTTTTTGCGCGATTTCTAAGAGCCATTCTCGTTTTTATTACACCCGAGGAATGGGCACCCTCAAGAATTATGCTCTCATTTGTATGAATTTCATCATCCTCTCTTGCATAAATTTTGGTTATAAGCATACTCTTTGCATTTTTTTCCAAATGCACTTCATAATCAATATCAATATATCCTGCCCTTCCACTTTTTAACAGAAATGAGGAATTGTACTCTCCACCTTCCTTAACTCTTGCAACAGTTTTGGGTATAACCTTGACGCCTCCACTCTTTCCATGAAAATGCGTCTCCTCATATTCAATTTTGGCATTCCTCTCCACAATAATCCGGGAATCCATGATATGCTCAATTCTCAGGGCATTTGGAAATATGCAATGTGCTATGAACCTCACCGCGCTGTCCTCCTCGGCTACTATTTCGCTCTTTATAATTTGTTTCCCTTCCCTGGGAAGCATGCCAAAGCAAAGATGCACAGGATTCTTCGCTTTATATCCCCTTTTTACTGTTATTCTAGCATAAACTCCATTCTCAATCCTTTCAGTTTCTATTATTATCCCCTCGGTGCTATTTTTGGCCAGAACCTTATCTCCATTTATAACCATGGATGCATATTCCTTTGAAATAAGGGCATGGGAATTACCTCCTGAAGCTTCATAGTACTTAACCAGTGATTCATATTCTTTTTTAATAATCTCATCCATATTCTCACCTCTTAAGTGGACACGGGGAATATTTGAATAGCTTTTTTATTTCCTCTCTATCCCCAGTCTTAGCAACTTTACCAGAACATATAATCGTTGCTCTATCTGCAATGTTTATCATGTCTTCACTATGCGTTATTAAGAGTACACTGCACCCCATCTCTTTCATCCTTAGAATTACATTGGATATCTGCTTGAAAGAAAGAATATCTATACCACTATCTGGTTCATCTAAGATGGCAAGCCTGGGTTTCATCAAAAGCACAGATGCGAGCTCTATTCTCTTCCTCTCACCCCCACTCAAATTATCCCCGATTTCCTGGAAAAGTATGCTATAGGGCAGACCAACAGTTTTAACTGCCTCCTTTATCTTGCCCATATCCTTCTCCCTTGAACTGAGCATCAGATAGTCCTTAACAAGTAATCCTTCAAATCTCGCAGGCTCCTGAAAAGCCAGGGTTATTCCCCTTCGAGCCCTCTCCCAGATGGGGAGATGTGTGATATCTTCTCCCAGAAATACTATCTTTCCCTTTGAGGGATATATCCCCATTATTGCATGGGCAAGCGTTGTTTTACCAGAGCCATTGACACCTAAAAGAACATGAACCTCCCTTTCTCCAATCTCCAGACTTACATCCCTCACTATTGGAATACCATCTCGAATAACGGTCAAATTCTCTATTCTTAACATCGATGCTTACATTTGCATTCCATATAAATTATTTTTGGGACAAATGTGTGTATTATGGGATTTAGATGCCCCTAAAAATTAATATCCATTTTCTTCTCAAGGGTTCACCGATGAATATAAATGCTTGGAGAGCATATCTAATTTCATGGACGATATCACTCAACAAATTGAAGAGCTAAAGCTGGAAATAGAAAAATTAAGGGAGGAGATAAAGAACATACCTCCGCATAAGCACTGTGTAAACTGTGGAATATCCATACCTCCAGACAAAGATTTCTGCTCCAAGAAATGTGAGGAAGAATGGAATAGAATGGTGAAGAAAAAGAAGAATATAACCTACTTCTGGCTCCTCTTGATGGGCATCCTGCTTCTAATTCTCCTTGTTACCTCGGGAGGATTATGATTCGAGTTGTGGTTGGTGGAACATTCGAGTATCTGCATCGCGGGCATAGAGAACTGCTAAAAAAGGCCTTTGACACTGGAGACTATGTATTCATTGGCATAACCTCCGATGAGTTTAAGGATAAATGCAGGATAAGATTTGAAGAAAGAAAAAGAAGAGTTGAATCCTTTGTAAAAAAGTTTGAAAAGGAGTATAAAATTGAGAAAATTGAAGATAGATACGGCCCCACACTGGATGAGGATTTTGACATAATTGTTGTCTCCAAAGAAACAAGAAAAACCGCTGAGGAGATAAATGAGCTTCGGAGGAAAAGAGGATTGAGACCCATAAATATTGTTGAAATACCCCTAATTTTTGCTGAGGATCTTATGCCCATATCATCTCGAAGAATAAGGGATGGAGAGATAGACGAAGAAGGGAGGAGATTAAAACCCCTGATTGTTAATGTTGGCTCAGAGAACCCCTCAAAAATAAGAGCAGTGGAGAAGGTTTTCTCTCAAATTTTCAAATTTAATATCATCGTTAAAGGTGTGAAGGTTGATCCTCAGGTTCCTCCTCAGCCACTGGAGGAAGAAACTATAAAAGGTGCCATAAACCGTGCTAAAAAAGCCCTTGGCAATGGAGATTATGGAGTGGGCATAGAGGCAGGTCTCTTCTGGAATGAAGAAGTTAAAGAATATTTTGATAAAGCATTTTGCGCCATAGTGGACGAATATGGTCATATAACTTATGGATATTCCGGGGGTTTTGTTTACCCCCCACAGGTTATAGAGATGGTTAAGAAGGGCATGGAGGTAGGTGAGGCCATAGAGATACTTTCAGAAATTAAAGATATAAAGAAAAAAATGGGAGCCATTGGATTTCTCAGCAAAGGATTGATCGAGCGGGCAGATTTCAATGCTCAGGCAGTTCTCATGGCCATGATTCCTCGAATTAGCCCCGATCTCTACTTCTAATGAATATTATTATACACACCATACCAACTACAAGGCTCATGAGTAGAGGAGTTAGCTCGGGGATTGGTGTAACAACAGATATCTCCATTATATCAGTGCTTCTTTCAACACCATTGGAATTCACTAGGGTAATGTAATAGTAGACATTTCCCTCTTCTTGGGGAGGTATGTGCCCTATGTATTCTCCATTGCTATAATCCATCCACACCGCATGGTATGTATCTCCAGTGGTATTACGATAGTAGAGAATCGCCTGATAGTACTCTGGAGATGTAAGAGATACCCTGATTGTCTCCCCTATGTACACATTCTCCACAGCTATATCCCCTATTACTGGAAGTTCTTCTGGAGAACTCAAAGCGTAGAGATACCCATTGTTTGATGCTATTAGCAGATAAGAATCTCCAATAACCGGAGAGGAGAGAATATAATTTGAGGGTTTGGGCTCATAGCTCCATACAAGCTGTCCATCCTGGGTAAAAAGATATACTGTAGCATTCTGGGTATTTGTGATTACCACAATTTTTCCTGAGGCATAGAGAATGCTGCTTTGAACCGGACCATTTACCTTCTGCTCCCATAGAATATTAGCAGAACCTCCAAGATTCTGAATTGCATAAACATTTCCTTCATTATCTCCTATGTAAATCATGTTACCCACAATAGTTGGCGATGAGGTTGATGCACCTATTTTAAGTTTCCAGATCAAGTTTCCATTCTTATCCAGGACAGTAAGATTTCCTCCTACACTGACAAAATATATCCTATCCCCATATGTTACAATGGAAGACCTTACGGAGCTATCTGTGCTATAGTTCCATATATAATTTCCCTGCTCATCTATACATTGAATTCCATATGGAGGATTCCAGGTATAGCTGCTATCCTCTATCCCTGCAATTGGCACATAAATTCTACTTTCAGATATGGACAGCATACCAAAGTAATTGCTTCCCTGAAGCTCCCTTACCCAGTATTTCGTTCCATTGGTAAGATATATGGCATAGATATGTCCAGGGGAATTAAATTTGAATGTTGCCACAAAAACAATAGGTATTCCATTAACAATATCCACCACAGGCGCAGAGGATACATCTTCTCCCAGATAGAACTCCCATGCCATGGTGCCATTAACCGCATAAAATGCCCTGAGATAATCATCTGAGGTGCCTATGAGTACATACCCCTCAAACAATGAGGGTGAGGCTATACCCCAGCTCCCTGCAGCACCTTTGGAATTATTCCAGATGAGAGAGCCGTTGAAATTGATAGCATATAACTGAGAGGAATCCGCAATGTAAATCATTCCATTGCCAACCACAGGAGTTGAGGAGAATCCCCAGGGTGAACTCCCCTGGAATTTCCATATTGGCATGTTTCCAAGAACCTCTCCATAACTCACTCCACTGTTATTCAAATTTCCACGCGGATATGCCCAGGATACATAATGTCCTGGAATACTTGCAGGCGTGTTATATGGAACCCAGCTCTCATCATCCGCCGTATATATCCAGGCTATTATATCCCCATCCCTTAACTCCAGGGAAGATGCACCCACATAGCTCGTTTTCCATTCATAGCTATTATTGTCCCATACCAAAAAATGCCAGTAATAGCCGGTATCGTAGTAATCGTTTTTCTCCCATCCAATTTGCTCCACAAATGCTCCATAGGAGCTCCAGGAATAATTTAGATAAAGAGATAAAGCTTCGCATGCCAGCTCTGTGGCCTTAATGGCAGTGGTATTATCTGAAGGAAGAGTAACTATGGCACTTCTCTCTTCCTGATTTCCAAAGGAGA
>JAGGTO010000135.1 GCA_021163705.1 Thermoplasmata archaeon
GAAAGATGGTGCTGTGCTCATAAACACTGCCAGAGGGGAAGTGGTGGATGAGAAGGCAATGATTGAAGCTCTCAAATCGGGAAAATTATTTGCAGCCGCTCTGGATGTTTTCTACGGCGAGCCAAATATAAATCCAGAATTGTTTGAGTTGCCAAATGTGGTTCTCACGCCACATGCGGGAAGCGCAACGGAAAAAACTAGGAGAAAAATGGCTGAGATGGTTTGCGAGGATGTTGCCCGCGTTCTGAGGGGCGAGGAGCCGATAAACAGGGTAGTCTAACTTCCGATATTTTCCACCTTCACCACTTTCTGCTCCCCGCTCTCCATATCTTTCAGAACAACCTCTCCACTCTTTATCTCCTCACCAACGATTATAACATATCTCGCATTTATTTTATTTGCGTATTTCATCTGCTTTCCTATGCTTCTCTCCCTCAATTCAATATCCACCCTATAACCTTTTTTGCGGAGTTGCATAGCAACCTTAATGGCTTCTTCCCTGAAACCGGGAATTATGGCCACAAAGTAATCCATGTCTATCTTTTCTTCAGGCCATACTCCCTCGCGGCGCATGAGGAGCTCAAGCACAGCGTCCCCCATTCCAAAACCAACCGCAGGAGTGTGCTGCGCTCCAAATAGTTCAACAACACCATCATATCTTCCTCCGCCCAAAATTGCGCGGTATTCACCTCGGGCATCATGAACTTCGAAAACTATGCCCGTGTAGTATGCGAGACCCCTAACTATGGAAAGATCAAAAACTGCGCGCTTGCCATATGCACTCAGAAGATCCTTCAGATTCGCTATCACCTCGCTCCTCTCAAAATGCTCAAGCTTGGAAAGGACTGCATCTATATCTCCACTTATTCTCAGTATATCCAAAAGGGTATCAACATTCTCCTCGGAGGTGATTTTCTTCATCTCCTCGTAGAATACCTCCTCTGGAATTTTATCCTTCTTATCAATTATGCGAAATGCTTCCTCAATATTATCTATGTGCATTGAGCGGAGCATGTTCTCCATAAGTATCCTGTCGCTGAATCGCATAGTGTATTTTCCCTCAAGTCCAAGAGAATCCAGGATCTCCATTGCAAGGGCCATGACCTCCGCATCTGCATAGATCTCCGAGACTCCAAAAATATCCGCATTGAATTGGTAGAATTCTCTCAATCTTCCACTCTGTGGCTCCTCGTATCTCCACATTTTTGGGAAGGAGAACCATTTAACAGGCTTGGTCAGATCCTTCCTGGCAGCGATCATTCTCGCCACTGAGGGTGTTAATTCTGGAATTAATGTGATTTCCCTCCCACCCTTATCCATGAAGCTGAATGTTTGTTTAACAATCTCCTCTCCACTCTTTATGCGAAATAAATCAAGGAGCTCAACACTTGGAGAATCGATCTCATGAAATCCAAAACTTCTGGCTACAGAGCATATTTTATCGAATACTATTCTGCGGGCACGCATATACTCCGGATACATATCACGGAATCCCCTCAGGCGTTGAAGCATAAAAGTGGATGGCAATTCTCATAAAAAAGTTTATCCTTGGTTTTGAGAATGTGTGAAAAGGAGGAAAATGTTCTTGAGGGCATAGGTGTGTTTAAAAGAGGGGCTTGATCCTAAACATTTACTCAATCTTTAAGAAATCTCCATTTCTTTTTAATTGTGGCTATGGCAGGATTGCCACTGATTGTCATTGATTGGGCATTGTGTCTACCACCGGTAGACACCCTTTTTGGTTTGCTATCAAATCTTTCAAATACGCAGTATATCTTATCTCCCTTAATTGTATCGCCTGGACGGGTGTATATTCTATTTTGCGGGTGTTTACTCATTAGAGATCACCCAATATATCCTTCATCTTCAAGTTCATGAAGTATGCGAATCAATGTTTCAATATCCATTTTCAGATTTTTATGAAGCTCTTCTATATCCGCCTCCCCATGCTCTTTAAAATAATCTAAAACCATTCTCTTAGCGTCTTCATATTTTATCTCTTTAACAACCACTATTCCATTATCTATGGTCTCCGAAGAAATATTCTCAAGTAAGATATCAAGCTTGCGATCTATTTCCGAAATCTTCTCTTCTAACTCACTTAATTTTTCAAAATATGGCTTCAAGGCACCAAATAACAGAAACATAACTTTCATATTTTCAGGGATGGGCAGCTCATGAGTCCTCTTGTTTTTCATTTTTAGCACCTCCTTCTTCAAATACGATATCTATATACTTAGCTAATGAATTTTTTGTTTTACTATCTATAGCAGGAACAGATATGTAGAGCCCTTCTTTATCTGCCATGTTATAAGCGATCATAATAGCAGAATCATTTAGGGTGAGAACCAAACCAAAGGTATCCGATCCCCATTTCTCTAGTTTATTGATAAACTGTTTTTTGAATATCTTTGAAAAATCTATACTCTTGACAAACTCCACATCAACCAAATCACCAAAGTCCTTCAATATTTCATCTTTTTTTCTCTTAATCACGGCGGCATCTACCTCCAATTCCCTATTGGAATTGTAATATTTAAAAATTAGGGGAGAAGATGGTGGATTATTGTGGGGTTTGTAGGTTTGGTTACATTTATAATAGAAAAAACATCTTGGAGTAAGAAAAGAAGTGCAGGAATTATGGAAAGGCGAGGGGCTGGGAAGTCATAGATGTTTCCAAAGATGCAAACTCTGGAAAGAAAGTAGGGAACATATCAAGATGGATGAAAATCAAGATAGAGGAGAATCTTAGACATGAAATCAAAGATCTGCCAAAATTTTTGACAAAAATTATTTATAGGGAATGTTTCATAGAAGTTTCAATCCCAAGGGGGATAAAAGGCATGAGCAAATCTGAGAAATTTAAGGAATATCTCAAAAATGCCCAATTCGCCGGGCGCCTTCTTTTAGTTATTATTATTTTGGTCATTTTGATTATTGTCCAGTAATTGGACACACAGCATAGGCCCCCATTCTTCCTCCCCTGCCCCTGTGTTCTGGTGGGGGATGCTTTTTTCATGCCTTTTTTCTCCCTTGGGGCACGCTATGGAGGTGTAAAAAATATGCCAAAAATGTCCGGAGCAAAGGCGCTGGTGAAGGCCCTGAGGGATGAGAAAGTGGATAAGATATTTGGAGTGATAGGCGGTGCAATAATGCCAGTATATGACGAATTTATAGACTCGGGTATAAGACCAATAAGGATGAGCCATGAGCAGGGTGCAGGACACGCTGCAGATGGCTATGCCCGTGTTCTTGGATTCCCTGGGGTTTGTATGGGTACCTCAGGTCCCGGGGCAACAAATCTCGTGACAGGTGTGGCCACGGCATATATGGATTCCTCCCCCGTGATAGCCATAACAGGGCAGGTAAACTACTACTCCCCCAACACACCATATATGATAGGCAGGGATGCATTTCAGGAGATAGACGCTGTTGCGATAATGACACCGATCACAAAGTATGTTTTCCAGCCTAAAAAAGTGAGGGATGTGCCCTCAACTGTGAGAAGTGCATTTGCCATAGCCATGCATGGCAGACCGGGCCCTGTGCACATTGATCTCCCAAAGGATGTGCAGACAGGAGAGGGTGAGGTGGATGATGCGAGAATGCTGGTATCTCTCAGACCCATTCCAGAGCCGAAGATGGATGAGGTGAAAAAGGTAGCATCACTTCTCCTCAATGCCCAGAGACCTGTGATCCTCGCTGGAGGCGGTGTGATATGGTCCGGAGCTTCTGAGGAGCTTCTGAAGGTTGCAGAGCTCTTGTTAGCTCCTGTGATAACCACATTCATGGGGAAGGGTGCAATACCTGAGAATCATCCCCTATCCATAGGTGTTATAGGAATGCATGGAAACTCTGTGGCAAATAGAGTGACGAGGGAGGCAGATGTGATTTTAGCGGTAGGCACAAGATTCAGCGATAGGAGTGTCGGGACCTTAGATACCTTTGCCCCGGAGGCAAGAATAATTCATATAGACATTGATAGGAGTGAAATAGGGAAGAATGTGAGCCCCCATATCGGAATTGTGGGGGATGCAAAAAGAGTTTTAGGAATGCTTTATGATACCATGCTCTCACTTGCAAAGAAAAGTCCGGAAAGGTGGGAATGGGTAAGAAAACTGAGAAAGGAGGCGGAGGCTGTAAGGGATGAAAGAGAGGATACAGGTTTCACAGCAAAGAAAGTTTTGAGAACCCTCAGAAAGATTGTGCCTGGAAATGCGATAATCACCACGGAGGTGGGACAAAATCAGATGTGGGCCTCTCTTTACTTTGACATATATGAGCCCAGGACATTTCTGAGTTCCGGCGGACTTGGCACAATGGGCTCTGGATTCCCCATGGCCATAGGAGCAAAGGTTGCAAGACCCGATAGATTTGTTATGGACATAGCTGGAGATGGAAGTTTTAAGATGAATGAGAAGGAGCTTGCAACCACTGTGCTTGAGAACATACCGGTTACGGTTGTAATTCTAAATAATCACATGCTTGGCATGGTGGCCCAGTGGCAGAGAATGTTCTATGATTACCGTTACATAGGAGTAGAGCTTGAAAACATACCAGATTTTGAAAAACTTGCAAAGGCATATGGAGCCGAAGGGTTCAGGGTTGATTCCTCGCAAGAACTTGAGAAAGCGATAAAATTTGCCCTGGGCTCTGAGGTGAGTGTGATTATGGATGTATCCATACATCCGGAGGAGGATGTTCTTCCGTTTGTTCCTCCGGGAAAAGGTCTCCACGAGGTGATTGAAAAATGAATGAGAATATGGTTGTTGTGGAATGTGAGCGAAATCTGGATACGCTGTACAGGATACTATGTGTGATGAAGAAGAGATATCCAGTGCTCAGAGAGATGCGTGTGAAGGAGAATGGAGAGAGATGGAGAATTGAAGCTCGGGTGAAATGCAGTGATATGGATTGTCAGTTACTGTGGAAGAAGCTAAACGCAATTGTGGGTGTGGAAGGTGCACAGGTCTATTCTCTCCGCAATGAAATGAACAAAGTATCCATGGGAATGCAGCGTGTGAGGGAGGTTATAAGATGAAACTCTACATGGATGAGGATGCAAATATGCAATATCTCCAGGGAAAGACTGTGGCAGTTATAGGGTATGGAAGTCAAGGAAGAGCCCAGGCCCTCAATCTTAGAGATTCAGGTGTGAATGTTATTCTCGGCCTGAGAAAAGGAGGAAAATCATGGAAAAAAGCCTCCCAGGACGGTTTTGAAGTATACACAATCGATGAGGCTGTGAGAAGGGGGGATGTAATTATGCTCCTGGTTCCGGACATGGTTCAGCCAGAGATCTATGAAAGGTACATTGCCCCTAATCTCAGAGAGAGCATGGTTTTAGATTTTGCCCACGGCTTCAACATACATTTTGGTTACATAAATCCGCCCGGAGATGTGGATGTCATCATGGTCGCACCCAAAAGCCCGGGTCCACGGGTGAGAGAGAAGTATCAGGAAGGTTTTGGTGTTCCTGCCCTGATAGCGGTGCATCAGGATCACAGTGGGAATGCAAAGGATATTGCACTTGCCATAGCGAAAGGGATAGGAGCAACGAGAGCTGGAGTGCTCGAGACCACATTCAAGGATGAGACGGAGAGTGATTTAATAGGAGAGCAAACAGTACTTGTGGGAGGTCTTATTCAACTCATAAAATATGGATTCGAAAATCTTGTTGAACTGGGTTATCCACCAGAGCTCGCATATTTTGAGGCATGCAATGAGGCAAAGCTAATCATGGACCTGATTTACGAGAAAGGTCTCACAGGCATGCTCAGGGCAGTTTCTGACACGGCGAAATACGGTGGTCTTGCAGTAGGGCCATTTGTTGTGGATGAGAGAGTTAAGGAGAATATGAAGATGATGGCAGAAAGGGTGCGAAATGGGGAATTTGCAAAGCAGTGGGTGGAAGAGTACCGCAGGGGAAGCAAAGAGCTCAAGAGGATGATGAGCGAGATTGAAGAGCACGAACTTGAAAAGGTGGGTAGGAAAATACGGCGTATTTCAGGACTTGAGGAGTGATGCGGATGAGGTGGATAAGAATATTTGACACTACACTGCGAGATGGTGAGCAGACACCTGGAGTGAATCTCAGTGGAGAGGAAAAACTAAGGATTGCAAAACAGCTTTCAAAACTTGGTGTAGATGTCATAGAAGCAGGTTTTCCAGCCACATCGAAGGGTGAGCTAAATGCAGTGAAAAAGATTGCGGAGAATGTCCATGGCCCAGTTATAGCAGCACTTGCAAGAGCAGTAAAAAGAGATATAGATGCCGCTTGCGAGGCCCTGGAGCCTGCAGAGAGGAAAAGAATACACACATTCATTGCCACATCACCTGTGCATATGAAACACAAACTTAGAAAATCGCCACAGGAGGTGAAAAGAGCCGCTGTGGATGCCGTAGAATACGCAAAAAATTTTGTGGATGAGGTTGAGTTCTCATTCGAGGATGCAACGAGGAGCGACAGAGATTTTCTTGTGGAAGTGGGTGAAGCTGTTATAGAGGCGGGTGCAACTGTGCTGAATGTTCCTGACACTGTGGGCTATGCCACACCAGAGGAATTTGCTGATCTGATTCGATATCTGAGAGAGAATCTGAGGATGAAGCATGTGGAGCTGAGCGTTCACTGCCATGATGATCTTGGATTAGCTGTGGCAAACTCTCTTGCAGCTGCAATGGCAGGAGCGGACCAGATAGAGGTCACGGTGAACGGAATAGGAGAGAGAGCAGGAAATGCTGCTTTAGAAGAGGTTGTAATGGCCATAGATACCAGGAGGGATTTCTATAAGATGAAGACGGGAATAAATCTGAGAGAGATTGCAAGAACAAGCTGGCTTGTATCAATTTACACAGGAATAGAAGTCCCACCAAACAAGGCTGTGGTAGGGGCAAATGCCTTCACGCATGAATCAGGTATTCATCAGGATGGTGTGCTCAAGGAGAGGAGCACATATGAAATAATGAATCCTGAGAAGATAGGGTTCCAGACAAAAATTGTGCTGGGCAAGCATTCTGGAAGGCATGCCCTTAGAGAGAGGCTCAGAGAACTGGGATATGAGATGGATGAGGAAAGATTGAACAGGATATTTGAAGCATTCAAGGAGCTCACTGAAAAGAAGAAGGTTGTAACAGATCTTGATCTTCTGGCCCTCATGGAGGGTGGACTGAGAAAGGATGATAAAACAGGTATTGAAATGGTGCAGATCTCTCATGGACTTGCAGTGGTTAGCGTGAGATACAGGAACAGGAGTATAACGATACATTCTTTTAACGGGCCTGTGGACGCTATATATCAGGGCATAAACTCTCTTATGGGCGTGAATGCTAAACTTGTGGATTACCGTCTTTATGGTGTAACAGAGGGAAGAGATGCTCTGGGAGAGGCAATTGTGCGCATAAGAATGGGGGATGGAATACATACGGGAAGAGGTATAAGCACGGATGTTCTGGAAGCAAGTCTGCTTGCATATGTGAATGCCATAAACAAGGCAAGGAGGAATGGCAATGGGTTTGACAGCAGCGGAGAAGATTATAGCTGAAAAATCTGGAAAAGAGGTGGTGCATCCCGGAGATATAGTTCAGGCCAAAGTTGATCTTGTGCTAATAAACGATGTGACTGCTCCTCTCGCAATAATGAAGTTCAGAGAACTGGGTATAAACAGGGTGTGGGATGAAAGGAGGATAGCAATAGTGCTTGATCACTTCACCCCAAATAAGGATATAAAGAGCGCGGAGCAGTGCAAATTTGCGAGAGAATTTGCAAGAGAGATGAATATACTGCATTTCTTCGAGGGTGGGAGTGTGGGCATTGAGCACTGTCTTCTTCCTGAAAAGGGTCTGGTTGCTCCAGGAGATCTTGTGATAGGTGCAGATTCACACACATGCACCTACGGTGCACTGGGTGCATTTGCCACAGGAGTTGGAAGCACGGATGCTGGGATGGCCATGGCCACTGGGGACATCTGGCTCAGAGTACCGGAGACGATGAAATTCATTTACACAGGAAATTTGCAGCCATGGGTCACGGGCAAGGATCTCATTCTTCACACAATTGGGGATATAGGGGTGAATGGTGCCCTTTATCGCGTCATGGAATTCTCAGGTGAAACGATCGCACAGTTATCCATGGCAGAAAGGATGACAATGTGCAATATGGCCATAGAGGCCGGTGCAAAGACGGGAATGATGGATGTTGATGAAAAAACCATGGAGTATGTGAAGAAAAGAGTGAAGAAAGAGTTCAGAGTTTACAGGAGCGATGAGGATGCAAACTATGTGGATTCACGTGAATACAATGTGGAGAAGATAGAGCCTCTTGTGGCATTTCCACATTTACCTGAGAATGTTGTGCCGGTGAGCAGAGCGGCGAAGATGAACATTGCGGTGGATCAGGTTTTCATAGGCTCATGCACAAATGGGAGGATAGAGGACCTGAGAATGGCAGCAGAAATTCTTGAGGGAAGAAAAGTCGCTGAGAGATTAAGGCTCATAATAATCCCATGCTCCCCTGGAGTTTACAGGGATGCTCTCAAAGAAGGTTTGATTGAGATATTTCTGGATGCAGGTGCAGTGATAGGCCCGCCCACATGTGGCCCATGCCTTGGGGGGCATATGGGAGTTCTCGCAAAAGGGGAGAGAGCAGTATCAACCACCAATCGAAATTTTGTGGGTAGAATGGGCTATCCTGAGAGTGAGGTATATCTTGCAAATCCCTATGTGGCGGCAGCCTCAGCGGTGATGGGGAGAATTGCCTCTCCAGAGGAGGTGATGAGATGAAGTTGAAAGGAAGGGCATGGAAATACGGTGACAATGTGGATACAGATGTCATAATACCTGCAAGATATCTGAACACTTCCGATCCGAAAGAGCTGTCGGAGCATGTGCTTGAGGATCTTGACCCGGATTTCAGGGAAAGGATGAAAAAGGGAGATATTATTGTGGCAGGCGAGAACTTTGGGTGTGGAAGTTCCAGGGAACATGCGCCCCTTGCAATAAAGGCCTCTGGAGTATCCTGTGTCATAGCAAAGAGTTTTGCAAGGATATTCTACAGAAACGCTATAAATATCGGACTGCCAATTCTTGAATCGAGAGAGGCTGTGGAGTTCGTGAAGGATGGAGATATTCTGGAGATTGAACTGGAGAAAGGTGTGATAAGAAATCTGAGCAGAGGAGAGGAATATCGTTTTGCATCCTTTCCTGATTTTGTGATGAATATACTCCGTGCAGGAGGGCTTGTTGAATACACACGCAGAAGATTGAGAGGTGAGGATATATGAAAAAAATAGCCGTTATACCGGGTGATGGTATAGGCAGGGAAACTGTGACAGAGGCACTGAAAGTAATGGATGCTCTCTCACTTCCCCTGCAATTTGATGAATTTCCATTTGGGGCAGAGTACTATCTAAAAACTGGAAAAACGCTTGAAGATGATGATCTGGAGGAGTTGAAGGATTTCGATGCCATACTTTTAGGCGCTGTAGGAGATCCGAGAGTTAAACCAGGCATTCTTGAGAGAGGCATTCTCCTGAAGCTAAGGTTTCATTTTGACATGTATGTTAATCTCAGGCCCGCAAAACTTCTTGATGCGAGGTTCACGCCCCTCAAAAATAAGAGGGACATAGATATCGTATTTGTGAGGGAGAACACAGAAGGGCTATACGCTGGCTCAGGCGGATTTCTTCATAAAAATACAGAGTATGAGGTGGCAATTCAGGAGATGATAAACACGAGAAGAGGTGTGGAGAGAATAGTAAGATTTGCCATGGAGTACGCTAGGAAAAAGGGTAGGAAAAAAGTGACACTGTGTGATAAGAGCAATGTTCTCACTTATGCCCATGACCTATGGCAGAGGGTATTTTGGGAACTGGGGAAGAGATATGAGGATATAAAAAAGGATCACGAATATGTGGATGCACTAGCAATGAAACTTGTGCGAAGCCCTGAGAGATTTGATGTTATTGTCACGCCCAACATGTTCGGAGATATTCTCACGGATCTTGCAGCCGAGCTAACTGGCGGGCTCGGGCTTGCAGCCTCAGGCAACATAAATCCTGAAGGATTGAGCATGTTCGAACCTGTGCACGGGTCGGCTCCTGATATAGCAGGAAAGGGTATGGCAAATCCCATGGCCACCGTTCTCGCTGTTTCCATGCTCCTTGATTTTCTGGGATTTGAGAGGGAGGCAAAGGTTATTGAGCATGCAGTCTCCACCGCTCTAAGGGAAGGTTTTCTCACTCCCGACATGGGTGGAGATAAAAGAACCGAAGAGGTTGGAGATTATCTTGCCCGACTGGTTGGAGGCGGTGAGGATGTATGGTTCTGAGATAGAGATATTTGACACCACGCTTCGTGATGGTTCTCAGATGGAAGGCATCTCTTTCTCACTGGAAGATAAGATAAGAATAACGGAAAAACTGGACGAATTCGGGTTCCATTACATTGAAGGTGGATGGCCAGGCTCCAATCCAAAGGACCTTGAATACTTTCGCAGAGTGAAAAATTTATCGCTTGAGCATGCAAAGATTGCAGCATTTGGAAGCACACGGAAAGCAAATACTAAGGTGGAGAGAGATGTAAGCATGAATGCAATTCTAAGCGCAGATGTACCTGTGGCGGTGATATTTGGCAAGAGCTGGGACCTGCATGTTAGGGATGCACTTCGCACAACGATGGAGGAGAATCTGGCAATGATTGTGGATTCCGTGGAATATCTAAAATCTCATGGTCTCTTTGTAATTTACGATGCTGAACACTTCTTTGACGGATACAGAGAAAACAGAGATTACGCCCTAGCTACAGTAAAAGCCGCTGAGGAGGCAGGTGCCGAGAGAATAGTTCTAGCAGATACAAATGGAGGGTCGCTTCCATCCTATGTGAAAAAGACTGTGGAAGAGGTGAGGAAGAAAATAAAAAAGCCCCTGGGGATACATGCCCACAACGATGGTGAGCTTGCAGTGGCCAATACGCTCATGGCGTTTGAGGCGGGAGCCACTCATATTCAGGGAACTGTAAATGGATATGGTGAGAGATGCGGAAATGCCAATCTTATCTCCATAATACCTGCCCTCGAACTCAAATATGGTAAGAGGATACTGGGTAATAAGCTCTCAGGGCTTATGGAACTTGCAAGATTCGTTGCGGAGCTTGCCAACAGAGATATCCCCAATAATCAGCCTTATGTGGGTAAAAGTGCCTTTGCCCATAAGGGGGGCGTGCATGTGAATGCTGTGATGAAGAATCCTGCAACCTATGAGCATATAAATCCAGAGAGTGTGGGTAACAGGAGAAGAGTTCTGATATCAGAATTATCAGGAAAGAGCAATCTCCTTTACAAGGCAAAAGAGCTCAATCTACATCTGGATGAGAATTCTCTAAAAAAGGTGCTTGAGATGATAAAGAAAATGGAGTACGATGGTTATTATTTTGAGGGAGCTGAAGCTTCCTTTGAACTTCTTGTGAAAAGGATACAGGGAGAATACAGACCTCCCTTTGAGCTGGATGTGGCAAGAGTGGTTATAGAGCTTCTTCCAGATAGAGACCCCATGGCCGAAGCAACGGTAAAGATAAGAGTGCATGGCAAAGAGATACATACTGCTGCCTCAGGTAACGGACCTGTGAATGCACTTGATCTTGCTCTTCGCAAGGCCCTGGAGAATTTTTATCCCGAGCTTGAGAAAGTGCATCTGGTGGATTACAAGGTGAGAGTGCTCGAGAGTACCAGAGGTACAGCTTCCAAGGTTCGTGTTCTGATAGAATCTGCAAGCAATTCAAAGAGATGGGGTACGGTAGGGGCATCCACTAACATAATAGAGGCCAGCTGGAATGCACTTGTTGACAGCATGGGCTATTATCTCCAGAAACTGAGAGGCGAGAGAGATGAGAAGTGATATGATAAAAAAAGGGTTGGAGAGGGTTCCACATCGCTCACTTCTATACGCGATGGGGATGACAGATGAGGAGATGAAAAGACCATTGATCGGGGTGATGAGCTCCTTCAATGAGGGAATTCCCGGCCACATACATCTCAGAAATGTTGCCGATGCAGTGAAATCAGGGATAAGAATGGCTGGAGGCACACCCATGGAGTTCAACACCATAGGGATTTGCGATGGAATTGCCATGAACCATGAGGGTATGAAGTACTCGCTTCCATCGAGAGAACTGATAGCCGATAGCGTTGAGCTCGTGGCAAGAGTTTACCATTTTGATGCCCTGGTGCTCATAGCCTCCTGCGATAAAATAATCCCAGGAATGCTAATGGCCGCCGCAAGATTGAATATTCCTGCCATATTCGTATCGGGAGGTGCTATGCTTCCCGGAAGATACAGGGGAAGATGGATAGATGTGAAGGATGTGTTCGAGGCTGTGGGCAAATACAGGGCGGAGGAGATCGATGAAAAAGAGTTAAAGGCGATAGAGATACAGGCCTGTCCAGGATGCGGGAGCTGTGCAGGTATGTTCACGGCCAATACCATGAATGCACTCAGTGAAGCGCTTGGTATATCTCTTCCATACAACGGAACCACACCTGCCGTTTATGCACATAGGATAAGAATTGCAAAGGAAACTGGCAGGATGGCCGTGAAAATCGCAGAGGCTAGGCTCAAAACTAGGGATGTGTTGACCCGTGAGGCTTTTGAGGATGCGATATCTGTAGATATGGCGCTTGGTGGTTCAACAAACACCGTGCTTCACCTTACCGCAATAGCCAGGGAGGCAGGAGTGAAAATTGATCTCTCAATATTCGATGATATAAGCGAGAGAGTACCCACACTCTGCAAGCTCAGTCCTGCAGGAGAGCATCATGTTGTGGATCTTTACGAGGCAGGCGGAATTCTGGCGGTGATGAAGGAACTATCCAGAAAAGGACTCATTCACAAAGAGCGCATGACAGTATCCCTTAAAACCCTCGGCGAACTTCTCTCCAAGGCAGAGGTGATGAGGAGGGATGTGATAAGAAGTGTTGAGAATCCGTATTCTCCAAGAGGCTCGCTCATGATTCTCCACGGCTCTCTTGCACCCGATGGCTCGGTCATAAAAGTATCTGCCGTAAGAAATGGAATAATGCATTTTGAAGGAGAGGCAAAAGTATTTGACTCGGAGGAAGAGGCAACGAAGGCAATAATGAGAGGAAACATTGAGAAGGGAGATGTTATTGTAATCAGATACGAAGGACCAAAAGGTGGGCCGGGAATGAGAGAGATGCTCACGCCCACATCCCTGATTTCAGGCATGGGAATGGATAAAGATGTGGCACTTGTTACCGATGGAAGATTCTCAGGAGCCACAAGAGGTATAACTGTTGGCCATGTCTCTCCAGAGGCTGCAGATGGTGGACCCATTGCACTGGTGAAGGATGGGGATAAAATAGTGATAGATCTGAAAAATAGAAGAATAGATATCCTTGTGCCTATGGATAAATTGGAGAGGAGAAGAAGAGAATGGAGAGGAAAGAGGAGGGAAACTGCGGGTTATCTCAAAAGATACGCATCCATGGTGCACTCCTCATCTGAGGGGGCCATTCTCTAATCTATTTTTTCAATTTCCATTGAGAAATTGCAGGCTCTAACAGAATGGGTAATATGCCCCATTGAGATTATATCTACATCGCATTGTGCATACTCCATCACATTCTCAGGGTTTATCCCTCCAGAAACTTCAACCATCACACCATATTTTTTCAATTTCTCCGCTATTCTGCACACATCCTCAGGATCCATATTGTCAAGCATGACTATGTTCGCGCCCATCTCCGCTGCCATAATCGCATCCTCCTCGTTCTCCACCTCCACCTCTATCTTCTTAGTGAAACTCACCTTTTTAGCTCTTTCAATAGCCTCTCTCAATCCCACGAGGGCAATGTGGTTATCCTTGATCATTACCATATCTCCAAGATTCCAGCGATGCGGATCGCCACCTCCAATCATCACAGCTACCTTATCAAGATAGCCCCACAGCGTCTTTCTCGTGGCGGCTATTCTCACATTGGGATTTATTTTTCTCACCATCTCCACAATTTTTCGTGTTTCTGTGGCTATGCCACTCATTCTCCCAAGAATGTTGAGAAGCGTGCGTTCAACCTTCAGAAGGTCCCGTGCATGGCCCCTCATCCGCATAACCACGCATCCTGCAGATACCACATCTCCATCCTTCTTAGATTCAATCACATGGATACCCATGGCCTCCAGATTCCTTCTGAGGTACTCCACACCTGCAACAACGCACCTCTCCTTCGCAATAATCAGGGCTTCAGCTCTCATCCCCGTAGGAATAATGAGCTCTGAGGTAATATCCCCATACTGCGTGTCCTCTTCAAGTAGTATGCGAAACATCAAGACACCTCCAGCATTCGTTCTATGGCTCTTCTCGCTTTCAATGCAATCTTTTCAGGCACCTTAACCTGGTAAACTTCATCCCTCAAACTCCTGTATATCTTTTCCAGGGTTATCTGCTTCATTCCCAGGCATATTGCATTATTCCAGGCAGGTACAAACTCCCTGTCTGGAAAATCTCTCCGAAGCCGCGCTACCATATCCCGCTCCGTTGCAACAATGAATCTCTTTGCATCGCTCTTTGCAACGAATTTTACCATACCGCCAGTGCTCACAATGGCATCTGCAATGCTCTGCACCTCTTCGGGACATTCGGGATGCACCAGAAGCACGCCATTCCGCGGAATGTTCTCCACATCGATGTTTGTATGAACATAACAATGACCACTAGGAGGCATGGGGATTACTTTCTTATCCGTGTGTTTTGCAACATATCTGGCAAGATTTGAATCGGGCCCGAAGAGAATAGTATCCTCATCGAGGGAATTTACAATCTTAACGGCATTGGCAGATGTGCAGGTTATGTCAGCAAGGGCCTTACATTCTGCGGTGGAGTTCACATACAGCACAACCGCAGCCTGTGGATATTTTTTACGATACTCCTCTATTATCTCGGGAGTTAGATATCTGGCCATCTCGCAACTGGCTATTCTACTAGGGATAAGTACCTTCTTGTCGGGATTGAGTATTGCGGCGGTCTCTGCCATGAAATCCACACCTGCAAATACAATTATACTAGCATCTACCTGTGATGCCTTTCTTGCAAGTTCCAGGGAATCACCAACAAAATCCGCTATCCTCTGAACCTCATCAACCTGATAGTTATGAGCCAGGATAATTGCATTCTTCTCCCTCTTCAATTTCTCAATTTTCTCATTCAAATTCATTCTTTACACCCCCATGTGGATGACATCCTCTATACTTCGCAGAAGATAAATGGGTGAAAGAGCTGCAAGATAACTGGTGCGGGGATTATCAGGCGATGGCTTGTTAACAACCCTTATTGTGGCCTTACCAAATTCGCCCTCCACAATTATTTCATGGATATTCTCCCTTGCAGTGGGGTCTGCATAAATTTCAACATCTATGTCCATATCACTCACTATGGAAAGGAGTACAGCAACATTCACGCTCTTTGGAAATTTTCTTATCGCTTCACTTGCCATTCCCCTGAACACCAGGGTTTTCTCTGAAACCTCGTAGCCCAGTGTTTTTGCATTTTTGGTGGTTTTAAGTGTAACCCTGTGAAGACCTGCAATTCTTGCAGTCTTTATTATATCTATTCCACCGATGGCCCCGGATGGAAGATATATGTTCACCCCCCTATCCCTTGCAAGAGAGAAGAGTCTCTCTCTAAACTCCCTATCAACAAGACCACCTATGCTCATTATTATCATACTCTTCTCTGCTGCAATTATATCCATGGCATAATCCTTCACAGCCTGAGGTGAAGCAGCCTCTATTATGAAATCTGATTCCTCTATGAGTTCATTTATATCATTGCATATATTCCCGTTCATATCCTGGCATCTCTCAGGGTATATATCGTAAACTGCAGATATATTAAATCCCCATTTCTTTATCTGATGCGCTATATTTCCACAGCCTATTATTCCTATTCTCATTTCAAATCACCTGAACATGTGTTCAATAGGTGAATGGAGAATGCTGTTATAATCTTTTCCACCAAATAATTGAATCTCTCTCCATTCTACTGAGGAAAATTGGGAAAAAGTATATATAAAAAAGATGGTTTGGATGGCATGGTGAATATATGCGAGGAGCTTTATGGATATTATCGTTCCTGATACTGTTTTTATTTGTATCAGGGGCAGCGAGCGCAGCAACAATTCAATTTACTGCCAAGGATCCTGCAGATGTCACAAATCCGGACTTTGATATAGTGAAATTTGGAGCAAGTGATCATGGAAATATCGTGGATTTCTGGCTGGAGGTTAGAGGCAAGATCAACAATCACCCAGACACTGACTATCTCAATGGATATGAAATCTCCATTGAAGGAATAGAGATGGTAGCTGTGTGGTTCAATGTTGATGGAAATACCCAGGAAATAGTGTATATGAGCAGCGAAGATGGTGGCATGTCAACGCTATCTCCAGGACAATACGAGATCTCGGGAGGTAAACTCACATTCCACATTGATAAGGTGCTTCTTCAGAACATAGGAGATGAGTATGTGGTGAATGTTTATACGGGCCACTTGCAATCTTCTACTCTGACTACCAGTTTCAGCACAGATGAGGCAGTATACCATCACTATGCCTCCGGCGGTAGCTCAGGAGGGTCTGAAGAAGAAGGCTCGAGCTCTTCAGGTGGAGGATTTCCTCTATGGACTGCAGGAATTGCCGTGGTAATAATAATTGTCGTGGTACTATTTGTAGTCTATTTTGTGATGAAGAGAAACAGAGTGCAGTACCCACCACAGCAACCACCTATGCCGCCAGAGCCACCTGAAATGCAGTAAACCTTTTAATCCATCTTTTCTTTATTTATTTTAAGTTATGAAAGAGAAAATTCTTCAAGTTGTGGAGAAATCGGGAAAGTCCGGGGTGCTGCAATGCGATTTGACCAGGATTTATGGGTTCAGCAAGAGCACGGTATCCACCGTTTTGAAGGAGCTGGAAGCCTCAGGAGAGATTGTTAGGAGAAGAGTGGCGGGAAAATCTTACAGAATATGGAGTATTATGAATTCCCCATTTTCAGTAAAGGGCGTTCTCAGGGTGGGAATACTTAAGGCTATAGAGTATCCATCCATCCTCCTCACTAGAGAGATTTGCAAAAATATAAGGATTCATATCAAAATTTACAATAGTGCATTTTCCCTCACAAAAGATCTGGCAGAGGGTTATCTG
This sequence comes from Thermoplasmata archaeon, assembly GCA_021163705.1. GTDB lineage: Archaea > Thermoplasmatota > Thermoplasmata > Thermoplasmatales > Aciduliprofundaceae > S014-41. Next base: position 17,207 of record JAGGTO010000135.1, read on the forward strand.
GATGCTGGTTGCTCACCGCTAATCACCCAGACACTCTTTGCCCTGGTTTACAGGACGATAAGAATAAACGCAGGATGTGGCTACAATGGTGGGGGAATAATCTTCAGGCGTAATGCAAAAATATTTGGAAGCAGTGAACTATCCTCAATGGAATACAATCTTCGCAGATATATGGAGAGAGAGAATATTGATGGGGAGATAAGATACTTCTCATCACCTCAAAAAATGATGAGGGCCTTAAGCACAGGGGATGTGGATGCCATTGCCATCTGGGAGCCCTATCTCACAAAATTATCAAAGAAATATAGAAGCATGAGATTTGAGGATGTTTTTGGGGATTATCCCTGCTGCACCCTTGCATCCAATAAAAGGGTTGGGGATACAAACGAATTCAGAGTGTTTATGGACTGCTATAAAAGCTCATTTGGGGAAATAGAAAATAGGAGGGAGGAGCTCATAGAGATGGAAGCGATGATGTTCCGATTACCCAAAAGGGATGTTCGAGAAGCCTTTAATGGATTCAAATATTCATATAAGCTATCCTTGGAGGATGCCCTCTCCCTACTCCAGGAATTTGGTTTGCATCTTGGAAACGAGATCACCAAAGAGATTTTTCACCTTCTCTAGGATTCATATTTATATCTCACATAATCGATGTAGTGCGGGTAAAATCTCTCCTCCACTATTATTTCGTAGTAGATCTTTTTCATCTCTGGAAAATTCCATATTCTCTCAATAGTATCATCTATCTGCTTCACAGTTTTAGCGTAGAAGACTCCGTATATCATCTTGGGCTTCTCAAATATGGATGTTCTCCACAGATTCTCAATTTTCTTTATCTTCCCCTCCACATTGAGATTTTCCACCTCCATAAAGAGAGAGAACCAGAAAAGATCCCTGGTCAGAGGTCTATTCACTATGGGATAGACCTTGCATATTTCGTTTTCCATAAGCCTTTTCCATCTCTTCGAAAGAGTTTTGGTAGAAACCCCAAGCTTTTTGGAGAGCTCTGTGAACGGTATCCTTCCATCTTCACTTAACTCCTTTATTATCTTCCAATCCATCTTTGCTATCATGGCATTATCCTTTTTGTAATAATAATAGAGATCGAGACGATATGCAGATGTTAGCTCCTTCAGTAATGTGAGCTTCTCTTCAAGCTCCATCTCATCCCGATACCAGAAATCACCGTAGTATCTTCCGCCAAGGCATGCAACAAAATGCATCACTCCTTTTATTTTCTCCACAGCCTTCCATACTTCACTTCTCCTCTTTCTAGCCCTGATGGATACCGTTGCAGCCTTCATTACCCTTGCAGGGTTGAGAAGAATTGAGAATCCCAGAAGCTCACCCCTCTTTTTCATAGCCATGAGCCTTTTATTGACTCCTGCATTGGATAATCCAACTCTATTGGCTATAGAATATATTGGCATTCTTCCATCTTCCCATAGCAGCTTGAGAATTTGAACATCTACTTCATCCATAAAATACCTAATATCTTCACAATACTTTAATTTTCTCATTTTGAAACCTTCAGTTGCAATTGAAAAACATTTTGAATTTTTCTTTCCAATTTTTTTCCATATATTGAACAAGAGCTTATATAGTTGGTGTAAATAAAGGAAAATAGGAAGAAAGGAGGTGATGAAAAATGATGATTGAGATAATGCTTCAATACGGAAAGATAAAGGCAAAAGAGTATCAGAATAAGAAATAAAGATACCTTACCCCTCTTTATTTATCACGCTGACCTGCCACCCACCTTTTTTTATAATATTCGCAAAAATTCTTTACAGGACATTTTTCACATCTTGGCTTCTGAGATCTGCATATGGTTCTTCCAAACATTACCAGAAGCTCATTGATCTCCTTCCAGTATTTTCTGGGAAGAACATTCATAAGCTCCTCTTCCGTTTCCTGTGGAGTTCTTGTATGAACCCATCCAAGGCGATTGGATATTCGATGCACATGCGTATCCACAGCTATCGCATCTTTATTGAAGCATCTTGATAGTACAATATTGGCCGTTTTTCTGCCCACACCCGGTAACTTAAGAAGCTCCTCCATGCTATCAGGCACTTTGCCATTATACTTCTCATCAATTATTCTCGCAATTTCCTTTATCTTCGTTGCCTTCTGCCTGTAAAACCCTGCTGGATATATAAGCTGAGCGATCTCATCAACATCCCCATTTTTCAGTTCTCTAGCTGTGGGAAATCTTTTAAATAGTCTCTCTGCAACGGTGTATGTTACTTCATCCTTAGTTCTCTGGGAGATCACTGTGGCTATCAAAACATGAAGGGGCTCACGGGATTGATAAGGATGCCTTGGCACCTTTTCACGGAGAATTTTCACAACTTCATCGATTTCCATCATGGGCAAATAGCAGGAGATTATAAAAAATATGGCTCATCTCTTTTTCAGAATTCTTCTCTCTACCTCCTCAAATGGAGAAAATATAGAGCTCAGTTCTTCAAATCCCTCTCCCATTTCTTCTGGAGTATGGGCATCGCTACCAAAGGGTATACATATTCCCTCCCTTTTGATATCAGTATAGAATTTTCGAAGCGAAGATGCAAAGTGTGCTGAGTTGCATTCCACACCAATATTGTTCTTTACCATAATAGGAAGAGAAGAGGCATCAATGCTCATACCATAAGCAAAGGGATGTGCTATCACCACATCTCTCAAGGAGCTTAAAAGCTCCGCATCCACCACCACATTGGAGAAATGAAGCAGATAAAAATCAAATCCTCCGGGATATCGGGATGGATGGTAGATTTCCAGACCAGCATAGGCCCTTATATTGAGACTTTCAACAAAATCCCTGTAATCCCTCAACTCCTTTCTGCTAATCTTGGGATTGTAATGAATCACAAATCCTATTACCTCCAAATTATTCATCTTTGCAAAGTACTCGTATCTCTCCATCTCTCCTTCATCCCCGTGTATATTTATATGAACATGCATATCATACTTCATCTCTCTCTCACCACTCTCCTTATAACCGGATCCCTATCCGCAAGGTTCTTTAAATACTCTTCCACACTTTTATTCTGGGGAACCTCCTCCTTTAAATACACTCCCGTTCTTCCTATTTTGTCCCTCCTGCTCAGTACGCGAACCCTTTCCATTACAGTTTCAATATCTATCCCCAGCATCTTTGCACATTCGTACTCTCTTCCAATAACACTCCATTCCATATGTCCATCTTCTGTTGGCTCTATGAAAAGCAACTTTTTATTTATTCCCCTCACCCTTCTTTTATCTTCCAAAGTGCTCTTACCTCCAAAATCATAGAACTGCAACTCCCTCTCATTAAGTGGAGTGAGAGGAAATGTGATGGATACCACAGGATCTATCACATAAACAGCCTTTATCGCCGAATTCGGAGTTGCCTGCATTATAAGCCTCTTTTCATAATCCACATAGGACTCCACAAGATACGAGGGTATGTTCTCGAGAATCACTATGTCTATATCGCTCTTCTTCGTTATATCTCCTCTGGCAAGGGAGCCATGCACATATGCCCTAACAGGTAGTGCTCGAATTATTTTCCTCGCTCTCTCCCTCATCTCCTGTAGCATTTTCCAGTGGGATGAATCATAGGTGACACGATATCCATCCCGAAACTTCACTATTTTTTCTCTTACCACAGTTGAGCTATTAAACTTCAAATATTCATAGTTTGCCATCTGGTTGAAAGGAAAATGATTAAATAGATGCGACATGATGCTAAATTATGAGCGAAGCAGAAGAGATAAGAGATAAGAACTATGAATTCTACATCAACGCAGATTTGAGTGAATACGCAGGAAAGTGGATCGCAATAGTGGATGAAAAGGTTGTGGCGAGCGGAGATGATCCTGAAGATGTATATATGAGAGCTGAAAAGTTAGCGAGGGGGAGCGACATATCCCTCGCCTATGTGCCTCTAGATGAGCTTATGATTCTTTGAAAAGGGGGAGGATAAAAGATGAAAATTATTTACCGTTATAAGGAGATGCCATCAAAGATAACAGGCACTATAAAAAGGCCTATTGCAAGGATTCAAATGTGGTCTTCCAAACTTAACAGATGGATAAATGTTGAAGGTTTTCTTGATTCAGGTGCCGATATAACACTAATACCTTTTGGACTTGGCAGGATGCTCGGATTCAAAATAGATGAGGATAATGTAAAGGTACTTGGCGGAGTGGGGGAGGGACGATTATCGGTATGCATTGTGGAAGGGAAAATCCGAATTGGAGCGATGGAGTTCAATGCCAGAATTGGCTGGGCTTTTGATAACAAAGTACCAACACTTATTGGCAGACTTGACATATTTGACAAATTCAACATTACATTCAAAGAAAAAGAGGGAAAAATAATATTTGAGCCTGTAGAGTAAGAAAAATAGAGATTATTCTCTCTTCCTCAGCACTGCGAGAAGAGAAAGCAAGAGTTATCTGGAAAAATTTTTTATTCTATATTCCATAGGGTTAAAGATGAGAAAAAGGAGATACGATGAGATTAGAGAGGTGAAAATAATCCCCAACTTTCAGAAAAAACCCTATGGCTCCGCACTGATATACCAGGGAGAGACTGTTGTTCTATGCTCAGCCCAGGTAATTGAGAGTGTGCCTGAGTGGCTCAAGGGCCAGAATTCCGGATGGTTAACTGCAGAATACTCCATGCTTCCAGGCTCCACGGAAACAAGGGTATCCCGGGAGAGGGGACATGTCAATGGAAGGAGCAAGGAAATCGAAAGAATTATTGGAAGAAGCCTGAGGGCCTGTATAGATCTTAAAAAATTGGGAGAGAGAACAATCTGGATCGATTGCGATGTTCTTCAGGCTGATGGTGGGACGAGAACCGCCAGCATAACTGCGGGCTTTGTTGCCCTATCTCTGGCGATTAAGAGATTGCTAAAGGAGGGAAAGTTGAGTGAAAATCCCATAAGGTTCAATGTGGCTGCAATTAGTGTGGGTATAGTTGATGGAAAACCTTTCCTAGATTTATCCTACGAGGAGGATTCTAAGGCGGAGGTGGATATGAATGTAGTCATGACCTCCGATTCAAGATATGTGGAAATCCAGGGCACCTCTGAAAAAACTCCTCTCACTAAAGAAAATCTTGATATTCTTCTCAAGCTCGCTGAGAAAGGAATAAAGGAGCTTATTGAAATACAAAACGGGGTTTTAGAAAATGTGTAGGTTCATAGCTGTTATGTCTTCCAATCCCTTTGATCCTGAGCCATATCTAACGGAGCTGGAAAAACAGGCAAGATACGGAAAAAACAGTCCCCATGGTGATGGATGGGGGATATGGTTGAAGGATGATAAAAGGGAGATTCTCCACAAGGAAATTGTACCCATATGGGAGAGTGATTTTAAATTCCCATATGCAAAGATTATGATCGCACATGCAAGAAAAAAGGGAAGAGAGGGGGCGAGAAAATCTCTCCTGAATACTCATCCATTCATAAAAAATAATTCTGTGTTCATACACAACGGAATGGTGAAGCTTGAGCGACATCTTTACTCTGTGGGAGAGACTGATAGTGAGAGCTATTTTCTTTACCTCCTGGATATGGGCCTTTTGAGAGGATTGCAATTCATCTCGGAAAACTATTTTTTCACCTCTCTAAACTCCGTGCTATATAAGGATAGGAAAATGTATGTCATTCGACTAACGAGAAAAATGGAGGATTATTATACCATATTTATAAAAAAAGAGGATGGCAAGATAATCATCACCACGGAGGGAGACGGCAAGATGATTCCCAATAACACCGTGGCTATAATCAATAAAAATCTGAAGATTTCGTATAGGCGTATTTTCCAAGATAGGTTCCATCCAGAAGATAAACCTCAAAATCCCCTATGAACTCATTGTGAAGCAATGGCCCTAAAGGCTGTGCTATGGCTGACCCCACAAGCTTGTTGAAAGCAGCCACCACGAAAATTCTGGGATTTCCACCATATCTTTCTCTACCCTTCTCTGTGAGCCTGCCTATCAGATGACATGCATATCTATGCTTTTTCCCGATAGAATCTTCAAGTTCAATCTCCGGATGGAGATGCCCCATAAATACATACTTTGCTTTCATAACATTCTCCGCTGGCCAGGAATGTCCATGGATAAAACCATAATCTCCCATTCTGAAACCCTCTGAGGGATAAACATCAATATCTACCATCTCCTCTATGCGAGCATCATGGTTACCCTTCACAAGGAGAATCTCCACATCCTTCAAATCTTCAAAGAATTTTCTAAGCTGGGGAGTATATCCCATTATTTCATGCTTCAGGTCTCCGAGAATTATTAATCTCCTTGCATTGTATTTTTCTATGAGCATTTTTACTCTTCTCTGCATATCCTTCATTTGATCCGGGATTATTATTCCCTTATCTTTCAACTCTTTTTCATATCCTATATGCAGGTCCCCTATGACTATAGCTCTGAGATCTCTGATGTGAAAGGCCCTTTCTCCTATTGCTTGCTCAATCATATACCACACCATATCTGAGTAGTACTCCTGAACCTAAAGCACGAGCTTCCAGAAGCTTTAGATGAATGAGCTCATCCTCGCTGGATGCTCCCAAGCCTTCTGCAAGGGTTGGCGCATCACCCCCTATTATTATAGAGCCAACAAATACGGATATTTCATCCACAAGCTTCTCTTTGAGAAACGAATATATCACCGTGCCACCTCCTTCCACGAGTACACTCCTTATACCAAGAGAATATAGCTTCTCCATTGCACATTTCAAATCAACACGCCCTTTTCCACATTTTATTATCTCCGCATTCAACTTCCTTTCTCGAGCATCCTCCGTGGTAATGATTATTGTGGGAGCATTACCATCCAGAACTCTAGCATCTTCAGGTATTCGCAGATGTGAATCCAATACCACTCTTACAGGATTCCGGGGCGATTTTACATACCTCTCCTTTACCAATAGCTTTGGATTATCCAAAATTACTGTGTTTATCCCCACAAGTATCGCGTCAACAGAATTGCGAAGCTCATGGACCCTTCTGAAATCTTCCTCATCGCTTATCTTTATTCTCTTTCCGCCCCGGAGTGCTATCTTACCGTCCACACTCATCGCAGCGTTTATTATAATCCTAGGTCTCATCTCTCCTCACCTGCCAAATCTCCTCTGCCTGAGCTGATACGCCCTAATTGCACGGAGAAAATCGATCTTGCGAAATGTTGGCCAGTAAACATCCGCAAAATAAAACTCCGAGTATGCACTTTGCCACAGCAAAAAATTGCTTATTCTCTCCTCTCCTGATGTACGGAGAATTAAATCCGGATCCGGTAAATCCCCAGTGTAAAGATGGCTTCGCACAGTTTCTTCATCTATATTCTCAAGCTCTAATTTCCCCTCCTTAACTTCACGGGCAATTTCCCTTATTGCCCTGATTATCTCCTCTCTCCCTCCATAAGCTATTGCTATATTCAGAAAAAAATTATCATGATTCTTCGTTTTCTCCTCCGCATATCTTATGGCTTCCTTTAACTCATCGGGCAGTAAATCTATCTGACCTATCACCCGAATCCTTATTCTGTGCTTTGCAACTCTTTCATCCTCCGCGGCTCTTCTCAAACTCTCCACAAATAGTTTTAGAAGATGCTCTATTTCCTCCCTGCTCCTCCTGAAATTCTCTGTGGAGAAAGCGTAAACAGTTAGAATCTTTATTCCAAGCTCCTGACACCATTCAAGAACTTCCTCAAGCTTATCCTTCCCCCTTTCATGCCCCTTAACAGGTTCCATCCACAGCTCTCTGGCAAATCTTCTGTTTCCATCCATAATTATCCCCACATGCTTTGGAATCTTACCCTTCTTTACGATATTCAACAGTTTCTTCTCGTATGCTTTGTACGCGGTCTCCACTAATCCCTGTGATATATCCATTGCCCCATCATTTCTCTTATCTTATTTATTTCTTTTCTCTCCACCAAGAAGAGAAGTGTGTCGCCCTTCTGAAGAGGGAGCTTGGGTGAGGGAGCTTTAATTATCTTATCCTTTCTTTTTACAGCTATCACAGTACCTATTCTCCTCCTTATATCCGTATCCATTATCCTCTTCCCTTCATACTCCTTGGGAAGATCCACTCCTATAATTTCAAGCTCATCTGAGAGTACTACCCTATCAAAAAAGCTCGCAGCTCTTGGGACAAGAAGAAACCTTATAATCTCCCTGCTTAAAACATCACTCTCAAGGATCACATAATCAGCACCTGCCGCATAAATTTTATCAACATTCTCTGCCTTTTTCACTATGGCCCCTATCTTTATTTTAGGATTCAGTTCTCTTGAAAGTGCAACTGCATATATGCTATCCTCATCATCTTCCAGAGCTACAATCAGAGTGTCTTCCTTCTCAATCCCAGCCCTAAGCAGCGTTGCCCTATCGGTGGGATCTCCTCTTAAAAAATGATCCCCCTGAGGAACATCTTTATCCACGATCAAGCTATGAAAATCCTTGGTGATCTCATTGTATCCCAGTATCAGCATGATTCTCTCCCTCCATAAATATCACTATATCTCCCTCTTTTAAAATTTCCTCTGCCTTGGGATTGGTAATGAGTAACCCTCTCCGATATATTCCAATGGCTGTGCCCACCCTCTCTCTAAACCTCAACTCCTTTAAACTCTTTCCAGCCATATCCTTTCCCACAGAGAGCTCTTTTATTTTCAGATCTCCAAATATCTCACCGGAAAAAATATGCGTGAAATCTCCCTTTATCCAGTGATCGAGCAAGGAGCGGAGAAGTTTTTCCCTTGAAATTACAACATCCACCCCTGATTTTATAAGAAGATTCTTGCTCTCCTCCCTCTCCGATAGGGCAATTATTCTCATCTCCCTGTTGAGCCTGCGAGCCGTTAATGTAATCACCACATTTTTCTTCTCATCCAAGAGGGCTATCAAGGCGGATGCCCTCTCTACATTTGCCAGCTTAAGCGCATCCATATCCCCAGGATCTCCATTCACTCCAGGAAAATTTAATGGAGCGTCCTTCGCTACTATGACAAAGGGTATGTCCACCATCTGTAGATACTCCCCCACCTCTCTAGCAATATCGTTCCACCCGCAGAGAACTACATGTGCATCCTTGGGTATGGGAATTTTCCTCTCCTTTATAGCATTCCTTATTTTCATCTCTATCCAGGGACTCACAAGAGCCTGAATACCTCCAAATATTGTCCCCATTCCCAGAATAAGATAAAGAATGGTGAACCACTTTCCCACATCACTGGTGAGCTCAATACCTCGGGGATAATGTCCAAGCGTGGAAATTGTGGCTATGCTGAAAAATATTGCGTTGGTTAAGCTCGTGCTTTCATGCTCAACATATGTTTTTATAATCACATACCCCAGACTACCAACAAGTATGGTCGAGATTAGCATGAGCAAAAATATAAGCAGACGATTCTTTAGAGGAAACGAGGACCACATTATGATGAGTATATGGGAATTTATAATTTAGATTTTACTCTCTCCAAATATTTAAGATTTGTTTGGCATGCCCGTATATGATTCAAATTCTCATAGCTCTAGCTCTCTGGCTCGCAGTGCTCCTTCCATCATCGCTAATCACCCTTCTATTATCCCGCTTCACAAAATCCAAAAAACATTCTATCGAAGCTTTCGCCAATCAACTCCTTTTTCTGTTCTTCTCTCTCCTCCTTATATACTGGCTATCCGGAGGCTCTTTTAATCGCTACGGATTTAAATGGGACATGCATTATACCTTAATCTCCCTTCTCGCATTTCCTCTTTCCCTGGCTCTCCTTTATCTATCCCAAAGATTCTCGGAGGGTTACAAACCTCCATTTATACCAGAAAATAAGGCCATCTTGATTTTCCTTCTCCTTTTTCTCGCTCCCCTATCCGAGGAAACTTTTTTCCGGGGACTTATCGGTGGATATCTCATAAATACATCCAATTTCCTCTATGCTCTTTTTCTCTCTCCCATCCTGTTTAGCATTGTGCACATTCTTCCATTTCATTCTGCACCTCAAAAATATACAATTATGCTTCTCCTGAATGCCTTCATTCTTGGATTAATAGCAATGGGGCTTTTCTATCTCAGTCACTCACTTCTTCCAGCTATAACAACCCATGCGCTCTTCAACCTCTCAGGGTTGATTTTTTATCATTTATCTAACAGGAAAAGATAAATATAGATTATGCAATTCCCCCATGTTATGAGCATGAAAACATACATCAAGATAATGTTCAACAGCGAGGGTGCAAGTCCCAGCGAGATCATGGAAAGGCTCCAGTCTCTTGGATTCAAGCCTATTACGGGTGCATACGATATGGTCTATGAATGGGATAATGGCGCATCTGTAAAAGATGCGATCTGGTTCGCAGACAAAATCCACGAAACATTGAAGGGCTTTAAGGTAATCTTCGAAGTGGAGACAATCTCCGAATAAAATTATTTTTTATAGGGATATCTTTTGTAGGCACCACAATTAAGGCATTTTATCACCACTTTTCCCTTCTTCAGCCTTACCTGTGAAGTTTTACCCGGAATGAGTATCCAATGACATCTCTTGCATATGTGCATCTTCATCTCCCTGGGCAACCGAACCTTGTACTTGGTGGAGAGATTTAAAATGTGCTCCACATACCTTCTTGCCCTTTCAAAATTGCCCTTTTTACCCTCCTCCATCGCGAGCTCAAAAAGGATCTGTATCCTCTCCCAGGCTATCTTCCTAGCCTTTTTCTTTCTCCAGTTCACACACTCATTATGGGAAAATTTATAAAAAACTTTGCTTTGATGGGGGTCTTCTGGTACTCTATTAAATATCAATAAATTTATAAAACAATGCTAGACGGGATTTCCTGGTAATTCAAACAAAAAAATATATATATGAGAATGAAGATACCTATAACGGGGTGAAAAAGAATGGTAGGAATTAGTGAATTGGCAAAAAGTGTTGCCAAGAAGGCAGGTGTCAGCCAGAAGCAGGCAAGAGCAGTGATAAAGGCTTTTGTTGAAGAAGTCGTTGAGCATGTGAACAAGGGAGAGAAGGTAAATCTTGTTGGCTTTGGAATATTCGAGCGCAGAGTACAGAAGGCAAGAAAGGCAAGAAACCCAAGAACGAAGGAAATCATCAATGTGCCTGAGAAGAAGAAGTTCACCTTCAGAGCTTCTAGCAAGATAAAGTATCTCTAAACCCTTTTATTTTTATTTTTTGAAAAAAAAAGAATTAGAGGTATTTTGACTTCAAATATCTCACAAAATACTCTGGCTCTACTTCCTCGCCAAAGCTTCTCCTTAGCAGTTCCTTGGGAGGATAAATTGAGCCGTATTTGTGCACTTTTTCCCTGAGCCATTCCTTTATTGGTGAGAACTCTGCGTTTCTCACCTTTTCTTGGAAATCTGGAATATCTCTCTTCATATACTCTCCAATCTGGGCCGAGAGAAGCGTGCCTATGGAATATGTGGGGAAATACCCAATTGTTCCATGGGCCCAGTGAATATCCTGAAGAATCCCCTCACCATAATTCTTGGGCCTTATTCCAAGAAGCTTTTCCATCTCCTCATTCCAGAGTTCTGGCAGCTCCTTGGCTTTTATCCCCTCGTTGACCATTATCTTTTCCAGTTTGAACCTGAGAAGTATATGGAAGTTGTAGGTGACCATATCAGCTTCCACGCGAATAAAATCTGGACGCACTATGTTGAAATACCAGTAGAGATCCTCGGGTGTGTATTTTGCAACTTCTGGTACATTCTCCTTAATAACGGGATATATGAGCTCTGCAAACTCTTTGCTTCTCCCTATGATGTTTTCCCAGAACCTGCTCTGACTCTCATGTACTCCTAAACTCACACCTCCCAGTATTGGGGAGAACATAAATCTCTCATCCTGCTGAAGTTCATATAAAGCATGTCCAAATTCATGCACCGTGCTAAGTATTGTGCGTCGGAAATCAAATCCCTCATATCTCGTTGTTATGCGAACATCTTTCAGGCCAAATTCTGTGGTGAACGGATGTGGGGATACATCAAGCCTCGCCCTCTTACCCAGGGGATATCCAAACAGCTCCAGAATCCTGATATTTACCTTCTCCATCTTCTCTCTCTCATATTTTACCTTCTCCAGAGGATGTTCCTTGGGCACCTCCCCCTCTTCCAGTATCCTGTCAAGAAGAGGTTTTACATCCTTCTCTATTTTCTCAAACATCCTCTCAACATCCTCGGTTGTTAGACCCTCCTCAAATAGATCAAGGAGAGCATCATAAGGATACTTATCATAACCCAGATAATCCGCAGCCCTCTTTGCAAGATCCATTATCTTATCGAGCCATGGTGCAAATTTATCATAATCATCCTTTTCCCTTGCCTCCTTCCACACCGCTGTTGCCCTGCTCCTCGTCTCACTCAGCTCCTTCACGAATTCTGGCGGAAATGAACTCTGAATCTTTATTTCCCTCTTTAGAACTCTCACCACACCACTTTCATATTCATTTAGGCCTTCTATCCCATCTGCCTTGTTGACGAGTTCCACAAACTCAGGCTCCAGAAGGAACTTCTGTGAGAGCATGGATAACTCACCCTGGGCAACACTTCTCTCTCCTATTCCTTCACTGGGCATGTTGACCTCCATATCCCATCCAAGTACAGAGGATGCATGATAAATTGCCCATATTCTCCGGTATTTCTCTAAAATTTCCTTTATCACAGGATTCTCAAACACCATTTGAACCACCATGCAAGGATTGCTTTAAACTACATAAATATATTCCCTCCATGTCACTGCATAGCAATGAAAACCTTTAATTTCCTTGTTTACATGAGCCTCTATGTTCTCCAGAAGAGTTTTGGGCATCGAAATGTCCGGGATAAGAAAAATTTTTGATATGGCTCAGGGAGAGGTCATCAATCTCGGACTTGGAGAGCCTGATTTTCACCCTCCTCCCGAGGCAAAAGAGGCAATCTACGAGGCTGTCAAAAAGGGTTACAATAAGTATGGACCCTCTCGAGGATTTCCTGAATTGCGTGAGGCTATAGCTGAGAAATATTCTAAATATGCCGATATCACTGCAGAGAATGTTCTCATCACCGTTGGTGGAACAGAGGCTTTTTTAGCGGTGATGCTCTCTCTCATAGATCCAGGCGATGAGGTCCTCTATCCTAATCCCGGATTTGTGCTTTACCGTCCCCATACAATAATAGCTGAGGGGAAACCTGTGGATTATCCCATCCTGCAAGAGAATGAGTTTGTACCCACACAGGAAGATCTTCAAAAGAGAATAACAAAGAGAACAAAGGCAATTATCGTGAACTATCCAAACAATCCGACTGGCGGGGTTCTGAGGGAAGAAGATATAAAAATGATTGTGGATATAGCCGAAGAGAATGATCTGATAATAATATCCGATGAGGTGTATTTCCATCTTGTTTACGATTCTCCGCCGCAAACATTCCTGGGAAAATATGACAAGCTCATATTCATCAACTCATTCTCCAAGGAATTCGCCATGACAGGATGGAGGCTGGGCTATATAATAGCCCCGAAGGATATCATTGAGCAGGTAAGCAAGATCCATTACTATATGGTAGCATGTCCACAGAGCCCAATCGAGTATGCAGCTCTTATAGCTCTTCAAAAGAGCGGATATTACAGAGAGATGATGCGGGAGAGATTCAAAAAAAGAAGAGATCTGATGTATCAGCTTCTCAGTAAAATTGATGGCGTCCAGCCAAATCTTCCAAAGGGTGCATTTTACATGTTTCCCAAAATAACCCTAGATGCAGATCCTATGGATATAGTGAAAGAGATGGTCAAAAATGGTGTTCTTTGTACACCAGGTGAGGCTTTCGGCTCTGCAGGTAAAAAACATATTCGCTTCTCCTACGCTGCCAGCGAAGAGGATATAAAGAAAGCCATGGAAATTTTTAATGCTGTTCTCGAAAAGTTCAGATAAACATAACGAACCCTTTATATTTATCATTTTCATAACCCTGTTTGGTGATAAAATATGAAGGGTTATGGTAAAATTTTGAGGGTCAACCTGGGAACTGGTGAGATAAAAAAAGAGGATGTGGATGAAAGAATTGCCAGAAAATTCCTTGGTGGTCTGGGAATTACCGCATATTACCTCTATAAAGAAGTGCCCAAGGGCATAGATCCTCTGGGAGAGAAAAACAAAATTTTCATTGCTCCAGGACTACTTACACCTTACGGAATACCGACAGCTTCAAAAACTTCTCTAACTTCCAAGTCCCCCCTGACAGGTGGTTTTGGTCGTACTGTGGTTGGAGCTCCGATGGGTATTGAGTTAAAAAAAGCTGGATATGAAATGCTCATAATTGAGGGAAAGAGCGATGAGCCAGTTGTAATAAGAATTGAAGATGATGATGTTAGCATAGATGATGCAAAGGATATCTGGGGTCTAGATACAAGGGAATCGCAGAAAAAATTGAAGGAGAAATATGGAAAGGTCAAAACCGCAGTTATAGGCCCGGCAGGAGAGAATCTGAGCAGAATAAGTGGCATAGATTTTGAGGAGAGGCAGGCTGCAAGAAATGGAATTGGCGCCGTCTTTGGCTCTAAAAAATTGAAGGGCATAGTTGTTAAGGGCTCTCAGAAGCCAGAGCCATACGATGCTGCAGAGCTGAGAAAATTAATAATAAAATGGGCCAAGATAATAAAGGATCATCCAGCAACAAAGGA
>JAGGTO010000004.1 GCA_021163705.1 Thermoplasmata archaeon
GAGCTTGAAAGGATACATTCTCATCTTCTCTGGGCAGGTGTGGCTGCCCACGAAATAGGCTTCGATACAGTTTTCCATTACACCTGGGCACTCAGGGAGAATGTTATGGACCTCATCGAGTATCTCACGGGGAACCGTGTGACGAAGGCCATAATAATGATAGGCGGTGTGAGAAGGGATATAAAGGAAGATGGAGCGAGAAAGATAAGGGAAGGAATGAAATTCTACTTGGAGAATTTTAAGAAGATAGAAGAGATATACCTCCACGACCCCACTATAAAGATGAGAACCAGGGATGTGGGGATATTAACGACGGAGGATGCCTTAAAGCTATGCGCGGTGGGTCCCACTGCCAGAGCTTCCGGAGTTTCAAAAGATGTGCGTCAGGATTATCCCTATGCAGCGTATGGGGATTATGGGGTTAAGGCCATAACCCCGGATATTTACAATGGTGAAGTTCACGGCGATGTTTATGACCGTATCATTGTTCGTTTGCTGGAGGTTAAGCAGAGTGTGGAGATCATAAACTGGGCGCTGGATAACATGCCGCAGGGTCCTCTTCTTGCGGAGAAGAATCTTGTGCGATTGAAAATGAAGCTCAAGAAGGCCGAGGGCGAAGGAGTTGGAAGGGCAGAGGCTCCCAGGGGAGAGGATATCCATTATGTTCGTCTTAAAGCCAATGAGGAGCCCTTCTTCTCGTGGAAGATTAGAGCACCCACCTACAACAATGTTCTACCTTGGATACCCATGCTGCTCGGTGGCCAGATTGCAGATGTACCTATAGTGGCGGCCTCTACTGATCCATGTATCTCCTGCCTTAACAGGGTAACCGTTGTGGATATGGATAGGAAAAAGAAGTTTGAGATTACGAAGGAGTATATGCATGAATTAAGTGTAAAGAAAACCAGGAGGTTGATGAGAAATGTTAAATGAATTGCTCCACATCCTCTATCTAATTTTAGGAACGATTCTTGTATGCGCCTTTGGAATACTCTTCGGACTTTTAACCAAGGGTATAGATAGGAAACTCGCCGCACATATGCAGTGGAGGATAGGACCACCAATTATACAGCCTTTTAGAGATGTGAAAAAGCTATTCTGCAAGGAGAATATTATTCCTAGGAATGCTGTTGCCTGGCTATACAATGCAGCCCCACTTATTTGTCTTGCCGCGACGGTTTCTATACTTCTCTACATTCCGCTTGGCTCTATACCTCCCATTTTGAAGGGATATGGGGATGTTATCCTTGTTCTCTATCTTCTCACAATCCCCTCTTTAGCGCTAGTTGCAGGAGGCTTTGCTTCAGGCTCACCCTTTGCATCAGTGGGAGCCCAGAGGGAGATGGTTCTAATGATGTCCTATGAGTTTCCACTTGCAACAACGGTCATTGCTCTTGGATGGAAAATAAGCACGCTGTATCCCCACGAAAAAGCTTTCTCGCTTGCAACCTTTGCAAGGTATCCAGTATGGAATATCATGGGCCCATTTGGGATAATAGGTACCATCATTCTCCTCATAGTGATGCTTCTTGTTACGACTGGAGAAATAACTAAAGTGCCCTTTGATATAGCAGAAGCCGAAACAGAAATTGCCGAAGGACTGCTTGTAGAGTATTCGGGTAAAAATCTGGGTTTATTTTATCTCGCAGATGCAGTAAAAACTGTTGTTATGAGCTCTTTGATAGTAGCGCTGTTCTTCCCCTACAATCTATCCCCATACCTCTCCTCCTGCTTATCCTTACCTGGCATAGTGTGGAATGCTATTGATTTCCTATTCTTCCTGGTAAAAATTGAGATAGTTGTATTCTTTGCCATGACATTCATCCGTGTTTCGGTGGCACGATTCAAGGTTGATCAGGTCGTGAAATTTTACTGGGGTTATCTCACGCTGGCTGCGTTGATTGCCCTAATTTTCATAGCCATAGATATCCTCCTGAGGTGAGTGAGATGATGATAAATGAAGTTTGGAAATTACTTTTTAAGAAGCCGAAAACCAACAAATTCCCTGCAAAATACGCGCCCTCCAATGTGCATGGATTCATAAGAAGAGTACAAGGAGGAAAAGCCAAGATAGTACCTCCAGTGCCAACGCCTCCAAATTTCCGGGGAAAAATAATGTATGATATAGATTCCTGTGTGGGCTGCGGGCTCTGTGCCCAGGTATGCCCTTCTCATGCCATAGAGATTGTGAGAGATAAGAAGTGGATAATAATGCACTGCAAAGATGGTGCAAAGCTTGCAGCTCCCTTAAAAATAAAGATCTATGTATCCCGCTGTGTATTCTGTGCTCAATGTGTGGATATATGCCCCAGAAAATGCCTGAAAATGAGCGATGAGTTTCTGCTTGCCAATGAAAACAAGCTCGATCCCTCTTTAATCATTCCAGCTCCCTGATTTTTCCAGTAAAAGCTCCAGATAGGACCTTCTCTCAAAATTTTTCAATCCGAGTTTTTCTGCAAGCTCCAAAACTTTTTTTCGAGAGGAGGAGTAGGAACCAAAGCACTCTATCTCTACAAAATTCCCCAGTTGAGGTAAGGAGTCAAGAGAGATTATCACATCCCCAATTTTGTAGTTTCTTCTCTTTTTCCTCACCTCTGCAACTGCTTTAAATCCAAGCTTTTCAAGTATCAGCCTCATATTTTCTCCATTCTCAATCTTTACTGTGAATTCTAAACGGGATTTTGTATCTTCATCCACTTTGGGGCCCTTGTATGTGAATTCTCTTCCGTTTCTTATTCTAAGAGCTTCGTCTGTGAGCTTGAAATCTCTCATGGGATGATTGAAATATATATCTCTCTCCTCTAGCTCTCCCAAAAATACTGCATTTAGAGATTTCAGAATCTTCTCTATTCTTTCAAGATCCTCCACCTTGCTCTTAATTTCCACCTCTATGTTCTCTTCCATATGCACATTATTGTCTTCTCCTATTTATTTGTTTAATATGTCCCTTTTTAGCAGAGATTCCACATCATAAACCTCCTCGGGAGTAAGAGATCCCTCCCTTATCCCTGGATGCGCAAGAAGTATTTTTCGTAGAGAATCTTTCATCTTAAGCCTCAATTTCTGGGTTATCTTACCCTTGTAAATCAGGGCAAGCTTGAGATTCTGCTCTTCTTCAATTGCAACCTTCAGTCCATTCCAGTGGAAATCCTGTTTTCTTAGAATGATCTCTTTCTTTAATTTCTCCCGTTCCTTCTCTTCAAGGGGATGAAGCGATATCACTGCAAGAAGCTTTCCTTCCTTATGAAGGAGAAGCATGTGGTAAATCCTCAATTTTTCCTCCCTGCCTTTGAGGAGGGATATTATGAGTTTCTTGTATCTTCCCTTTAAATAGGAAAGATATACAAGCCATCCCACATAAATGCCTATGTACCAGGGAATTATGTATGTAAGCAGTGCCGAGAATTGAATTGTATACTCCCAGAAACCTGAGAGGAAAGAAATTATCCCCCAGCTTGAAGAGAAAATGAGAAGTACGAGAAAAAACGATAATGATGCCTTTGCTCCACTTTTCAACTTCTCAAGAAGAAGAAATTTCTCCTTCCAGTTGGTACTTTTTCTCAGGAGAAAGGCCTTGTAAATTTTGTCCTCTCCTATAAATATGCCTAAAAAAATGAGGAAATACTCAAAGGCATTAAGATATGCATTAACAAAAACATTGTTGAAGATCAGAGCTATCATAAAGGCTATCTCAACTACATAGAGATAAAAGAAATCTTCCTTTATTTCCCGTATGGTAGCCACAGATGAAAATTTTTGAGTGTTTATAAAAATTAATCGCTCCAAATCTTTTCCGTGATAATCACCTAAACATTTTTCAGAAGTGAAGATTTTGGATTTGCTATGCCCTCCCTCACTTTAACGCACATCCCCCTTTGAAAACTCAGAGCCTCTAATCTATTCATCAATGTTCTTCCTACAGCCAGAAGATTGTCATCCTCATCCACAACTAGAACTTCATCGCCAGGTCTTAATGCATCATCCATATCTTTCACAAATTTTGCAAACACATTTTTTCCCGCTCTATTGAATTCTGAAGACTCGTGGCTTACCACAACTCTCAGTTTTGGAGCTTTGAATCTTTGATGCAATCGTTTTGCTCCTCCAATTCTCAATGTGAAGAAACCATCCTCAGCTCTTAATGATGCCACATGCTCATCATCCACAATAACATTCCTTATTTTCCCTGTGTTTTTGGATTTGATAATCCTTATTTCTCCATTAAATAGGGCATCGCCTGCGCCTTTTCCAAATTGATAATCCGCAATACTCTTGATTTTAAGAAGTTCAAAATCTTTCTGCGAGAGCTCCTCAAATCTCTCGGGAAGAGATAATTTTTCCTCCCAGGGAAACTCAGATTGCTGCACTGGATAAATATCCTCAAGCTCAAGGGGTATAAGGCCAAAGGGAGTTTTGACCCTTGCTCCCTTTGGAATTCTATCTAAATGCATGCTCCAGGGTCTGGGCACTGTGATTATTGGGCCATCTCTTTTGAATCTTCTTATTCTTCTTCTGAGCCTCAAAACAATGGGTCTCTTCATACTCTCCTCTCCCGTGTAGAAAAATGCACTTTTTTTACTTATACTTTCGAATTTTTCCAGCCATTTTGAATACCGTAGCAATCTTCTGTAAGCTTTAAGAAGCAATGGATGCTCTCTCGCTCTATTCTCTGCATATTCCCACATACTCTCCTCGTGTATTGCCTGCTTTATTCTCCTTATCTCCTCCATAGAGATGTAGAGATTATGCTCAGCCAGAATCTTTACTCTTTCATCCTCCTCCATCACTTTTATTTCCTCTATCTCATATTTTTCCAGAATTGGGGAATAATAAGGTGGATATTTTAGCTCCTCCAGCTTCCTTGTGCCATGGGGGAAGAGAAGCCGATTATCACGGGCATATTTCACATAGGCAGCTGAGTCAAAGAAATCCACTCCTAAAAGAACAGCTAGAGGAAAGAACATGGGATGTCCTCCACCAAAAAGATGTACAGGCTTGGATGGATTAAGCTGCATCTTTGCATGAATTATCGCCTCCACCACCTCAGCATACCTGTAATTCTCCATTAGTGGAACTACACCTCCAATGGGATAGTAATCAAAATCTATTCTGCTCATGAGCTTGGCGGCATATTCTCTAAGATGGGGATATATTGAGCCCTGTATGGGTCCTGCAAGAAGCATGTCTCCAGCATATCTTTTTGCCTCTTCTCCCCTTTTTGCTGTTTCTTCAATTGCCTCTTTAACTTTCTCCTCCGAAAAATCGGGCTCTGTGAAAACATCTAAAATGGTTCCTATATCTGAGCCTATCTCTCTCTGAAATTTCACAATTTCTTCATTTTTTATTTCAACATCTCCATAAACATAGGATTGAAAGGTGCCGCTATCCGTCATGATCAGGCCATCAAAATCCAGCATTTTATGGAGTCCAATCTCCAGAGCTCTTTCTTTTAATTCCTTATTCTTCCAGATTATGTAAGAATTTGTGATTATGGCCTCCACTCCAAATCTCTCCTTCATCTCCCTCGGAGATATTACCACGAGATTTGGGTTTATCACGGGCATCAATGTGGGAGTTTCCACATTTCTGAATTTGCATATTCTCGCCAGGCAATCTCTTGCTTTAAGCTCCATACTCTATGGAATTGTGATTTGGTATTTAAAGGTGAATTCTTGTAATTGATGAATGAAGTTGGAATAATTTGAGAATAGGGGATTATGCGCAAATCGAGGGAAATGGGATGAAGTTATCAGATTTATCTATATTTTAGGGTAAAATTTCTAAAAAGAATCGTTAAATAAAAGTAAAGCATCCAGGTTGCTATGGAGCTTTTAAAGAAACTTGTATATGCATTTGGAGTTCCGGGCTTTGAAGAGGAGATAAGAAGCATAGTGAGGGAGCATATGGAGAAGTATTTGGATGAGGTAAAAATAGACAGGCTTGGCAATGTCATAGGAGTGAAAAATGGAAATGAGAGGAAGGTAATGCTAGCGGCACATATGGACCAGATAGGGTTCATGGTGAGAAACATTACTGATGACGGATTCCTTGTAATCTCTCCTATGGGTGGCATAAATCCTGTTACTCTCCGCTCTAGAGCTGTGAGAATAAGAGGCAAGAAGGGATATGTGTATGGTGTGATTGGAGAGAAGCCTCCGCATCTGGAGAAAAAGGAAGAGAAGAAAGAGATAAAGGATCTCAGGGTAGACATAGGCGCTGAAAGCAGGGAGGATGTGGAGAATCTTGTGAGCATAGGAGATGTTGGGTCTTTTGTTCCTGTGTATTATGAACTGGGCAACAGAGTTGTGGCTACAGCTTTGGATGATAGAAGTGGAGTATACACCCTTCTCCGTCTTATGGAAGATTTTGAATCCAAGTCTACTGTTTATTTTGTGGCAACTGTCCAGGAGGAGATAGGTTTACGAGGTGCAGCCATCTCCGGATTCAGAGTTTACCCTGATATAGGAATTGCTGTGGATGTTACCCATGCAAGGATGCCCTCCA
>JAGGTO010000144.1 GCA_021163705.1 Thermoplasmata archaeon
AGAATATGGAAGAGGTAGAATGGGCCATAGCAACAAGGTTTCAAGGGGATAGGGATATGATCGTATACGAGAATGTTCGTGGCAGCTCCCTGGACCCGAGCTCCTATGAGGGGCATCTGACCACAAAGCTAGGCTTGGATGCAACAAAGCCTCTTAAAGGCAGGGAGAAATTTAAGAGATATATTTAAAGCTCTTTAGGTGTATGCGCGGTGTTCTCTTGAATTGTAAAATTATTTCGGATACTACAGAAGATTAATATATACGAAAATTTTATATGTGTAATTTGTATTAGCCTTTTTGTCTATAGAGGGAGGTATGAAAATGATTAAACCAATAACAAAAGGAAATGTAAAAACTACACCACCATCGCCCCTTTGTGCTTATATATGTTCCCCTGTCAAAAACATAGATTAATTCGGTTTGGGTGCTGGTGATAGAATGCCGATAGTATCCAGATATACACTATGCTTTAAAGTAGATGAGGGTATTTACATACTATTAAATTCGCTGACAGGGGCAATAGACATTGCCGACGAGGATCCAATAGATGTTCTGAGAAGGATAGAGAGAGGAGAGAATTACAGAGGAGATCTTTTTTACTACCTGAAAGAAAGGGGATACATATTTGAGAGTTCTTTAGATGAAGAGGAACTTATAAAAAAGCATCTCAGAAGATGGAAAAGAAAGGTGTGTAAATCTCCTTTAACATTTGTTGTGGGTGTAACCACACAGTGCAATTTTGCTTGTAAATACTGCTTTCAGCAGCACATGCAGAGAAGAAGAAATAATAATTCATGGAATGATAGAAAGCTAGTGTTACTTTTCAATGCTATGGACAACATAGTGAAAGAGGAGGGAGAGAGGGAGGTAAACCTCTCTCTTTTTGGTGGTGAACCTCTTTTACCATCAAATAAGTGGGTCATCACACAAATTCTTGAGAATGCAAAGGAAAGAGGATTTAATTTTTATGATG
The DNA here is from genome assembly GCA_021163705.1 of Thermoplasmata archaeon. Taxonomy (GTDB): domain Archaea; phylum Thermoplasmatota; class Thermoplasmata; order Thermoplasmatales; family Aciduliprofundaceae; genus S014-41. The sequence continues at coordinate 974 of JAGGTO010000144.1, forward strand.
TTATAACAAATGGGTATTATCTAAAAGAATACATACCATTACTTAAGAAATATGATGTTAAAAATGTTCAAGTAACTCTTGACGGAACAAGAAAAATACACAATTTCCTAAGACCGACAAAGAGCGGTAAAGGAACCTTTGATAGAATTGTAGAAGGAATAGATGAAGCTTTAAAAAATGATATTTTCATAACTGTAAGGATTAATGTTAATGGCTACAATATTCAGGATGTACCTGCTCTGGCAAAGTATATAATCCAGAAAAGTTGGAATAAATTCCCGAATTTTAATGCACAGCTAGGACTTGTGTATCCTTATGGTTTTGATTCAGGAGATTTTCCATACCTTTCAGAGGATGTAGCTCTCAAACATATACTGGAAATGTATGATAAAAATCCAGAGATGAGGGTGTATGATATGGGGGGATGGAGTATGGTAAAAAATATACTTTCTTCATTAGAAACTGGGATGCCATTTGAGCAAAAATTTGCATATTGTGGTGCAAATACAACTACATACGCCTTTGACCCTCTTGGAAAAATTTACGCCTGTTTTGATGCAATAGGTATGGAAGAGATGAGCATTGGAGAGTACTTTCCAAGGTACAACATTAATAAGGAGTTGAAAAAGAAATGGCGCAAAAATGTGTTTGAAAAATCTCCGTGTAGCGATTGCAAATATGCACTCCTATGCGGAGGAGGATGTATTTTTCACACGCTTTTATCTGGAAGAGATTTTTCTGAACCAATATGCCCTAGTATAGACAGAAGTCTAAACATATTACTTGGATGGTACTATAGGCACAATAAAGACCTCCTGCTTGGGAAGAGGAGGGAAGGGCATGTGTGAAAATTTTTTTGTTCTGGCTATGGATATTGGCGGCAATGTAAAGTACTCTTTAGTATATAGCAACAATGAAAATAGCAGAATGTTACTATCTGGGCAGAAGATGGTAAAAACACTTAACGAAGCATTCTGGGACATAAGATTGGATATAGAAGAAGTGGTGGGACACTTGCAGAATCTCAAATACGTGCTTCTTTCGTTTCCAGGAGCGATATCCTATCAATTTTCCACAGCCCTTCAGGCGTTAAACGAAACCGCTAGATTAATTATGAAAACTTTTAAACCTTTCTCAAAAGATCTTCATATACTTATTATGGGAAGGGATGGAAAATTTTATAATTCAGATTTTGTATTGAAATATTGTAATGAATATGTGGATGGCTGTTTCTTTTTTGATAGTTACTGGCGGGGTGTAATAGATATGGCTATGGACATTTTCAATATCTACAGTTTCCTATATTTAGATATGGGTTCTTTCTCTTTTACAATCATTCCAGTAAAAAATGGCACCATAGAGTTAGGCAGGCATGAGAATAGAGTATTATCAGAGAAACTCCTAACTATAGGATTGACACATACTCCAATTTTATTTATATTGAACGAATTAAAAATCGATGGAATATCATTTAAGCCATATGCATATGTCCCCTTATATACAGGAGATTTTCTCACTGCTCAGGAATCTCCCGTAAATGATGACTCACTCTATGATAAAATTTCAAGATTCTTAGGATATCCTTACTTAAACAAAAGCATGGCATATGAGGCGACGTTCAAAATAAAATCTGCAATAATTGATTTGATTAGAAAGAAGGTAGAGAAACATATAAAATCAAATTATGAAGATTCCGATGTGGCGCTAATTATGGCAGGTAATGGAAAATACCTGCTCTATGAGATATTGGAGTATGAAAATAAATATATTCTCCCCTTTGATAATACACATACAAGCATGGGGATGGCTTATGTTTTCTTAAAAACAAGATATGGGAGGTTTCTTAAATGGTAAAATACTCTGCAAACAGAGAGATAATAGTCGTCAAGGACCTAGTCAAAAGGTATGCAAACGGTGTTATAGCAAATGACCATATAAATATGAAGATTAAGGAGGGAGAGATTGTGGGAATCATCGGCCCAAACGGCGCCGGTAAAACAACCCTCATCAAACAGTTGACAGGAGAATTGCTGCCAACTGAAGGAGACATCCATATCATGGGTTTTAATATTATTGAGGATCCATCACCTATCAAACCGTTTATTGGAGTATGCCCGCAGGAAGGAAACCTCATTCATTATCTTACGGTATGGGAACACATATATTATTTTGCTAGATTAAAAGGGCTTTCTAAAGAGAAAGCACGAAAGAACACGGATGAAATTTTGAAAATGTTGAATTTGAAAACGCATAGAAAGAAGAGGATCAATGAACTCTCCGGGGGTTTGAAAAGGCGAGTATTCGTAGGAATATCTCTTGTGAATGAACCAAGGATAGTATTTCTGGATGAGCCAACCGCAGGTCTGGACCCTATTTCCCGAATGGATTTCTGGAGAACCATAAAAAAGATTACTAGGAGCAATCCAGAGACAACAATTATTATAACAACACATTATCTGGAAGAACTTGACTATATTTCTGATAGACTGATTTTCTTAAATAATGGAAAAATTGTGCTGGAAGGAAATATTGAAGAAGTTAGGAAATTGATTTTAGATTATGATATAAAAATAACATTGTCCAAAAAATTTAAAGATTTGGTAATGAAAGCGTTGATGAGAGAAGGAGTTATGTGTAAAATAAAGGAAGAGAGAAATAAAATTCACATATTACTTTCAAAGAAAGATATCTCAACAGCAATCTCCGAGATCGCCAGATTCACATCGGATATAGTAGTATCGTCGCCTACACTGGACGAAGTGTTCATAGGGGTGATAGAAAATGAAAAAAATAATAACTGATGCAATAATAATTTCAAAAATAAATATTCTGAGTTTAAGGGAGAGTCTGACAGCATTTGTTATAATATCTTTATTTATTCCGTTAGGTATGACATATTTAATTTCCTTGGCGTCTCCAAACTGGGATCTAATTACAAAAGTTAATTATTTGACGGGAATGCTTGTTCTATCATCATCATTAACCATCATAAACGGAATAGGTCAATTTATTGGGCAGGACAGGTTGGGTGGCATAATCTCATGGTATCGCACATCGCCTGTACACCCACTATCATATATTTTGGGTGTTACATCCACTTACCTAATTTCCATCCTTATTGAGTGTATAATACTCATCCCTATTGCCAGCATTTTGTGGAGAATTCCTTTCAATATAATTAACATTGGAATAATTACACTCGTTGTCATTGTTCAAAGTTTGGCACTTATAGGCATAGGAGCGGTTATAGGTACACGTGCGAAAAATATTCAAACAGTGAGTGCTCTAACTAATGTACTCTCATTCGTAATAGCTTTTGCGACTCCTGCCTACTATTCAATTAGTGCTGTACCTGAAAAATTTAGGCTTATATGCTATATATTACCCACAACAGAGGCTTCCCTCTTCATTAAAAATCTTTATTTACATGGAGTCGTAGATGTACCTTTACTCATCATCCTTATACTGATCAGTATACCTTATTTACTAATAGGATTTATTGGAATAAAATGGAGGGAAAAATGAGAATGTTCAAACAGAAGATATCCAAAGGTGTGCAATATTTAGTCACTTTGCTTTTTTTCATCATGATCATATTTACTGTATTTCAATACATCCCTCTACCCATGGGTGGTATGTTTGTCTTTGCTATATTTCTTTTATCCTTTTTCCTGTGTGCACTATTTCATGGTGTTCTCTGTCTTGGGTGGCGCTCTGCATTGGTGTTTGTAGGTATCACATTTATCATATGCTTATTCTTTGAATGTCTGGGTGTGACGACGGGTATTATCTATGGCCTCTATTACTATACCGATTTCCTCGGCTATAAGCTTTTTAATCTAGTGCCCATTTATATACCCATCGCATGGTTCATGATGATATATGCAAGTTATGGCGTATCCGTTCACATCGTTCCCAGAGATAACAATGTTACTCTCCGGTATCACATAAAACGCGCATTAGTATCCAGCATAGCTATGACATCTTGGGATCTCAGTATGGACCCGAGATTATCTACAGAGTGGGGACTCTGGGTATGGGTGGACGGCGGACCTTGGTTTGGTGTACCAATCCAGAATTATATAGGATGGTTTATAACTTCAATGAGCATCTATATAGCCTATGGAATATATAATCAATATACATCAATCAGGGGAGGTAAGCACGATTTTTCAATTCTTTTCATTAATTTACCTACATTTTTATATATAGCAATGACTATAAATGAGGTGGTAGCCAGTGTAATGATAGACCAACCAATACTCGCTTTGACGGCTGCTCTCAGCATGGGTTCTTTTTCTTTCATGGCCATTTTGAATGTATTGGGTATGTTAAGAAATAATTGCACCAAATAGGTTTTTCCTAATTCTTGGACACGAAGCCCAAGAATTGTTAGGGAAGTATTTGAAAAAAGCAAGTAATCTTCGTTTGAGTACGGAGAACTATTGCTCCACGGCATTTTCCGCTGTAATTCTTGGAGAAACGCACAGCCAATATTTTCCCCATATCTATATCAACAGCCATCTACAAATAGAACCTTTTCTCTTTACGCTGTTCTTCGTTTCATCAATAGGTAAATAGCTACTGCTCTCCTCTCTTTTCTTCCATTTGTTAAAGAAAAATCATTGAAGAGGTCGTAACAGAATAGAAAAAAGAAATAAGAAATAAATATCTCCATAGAAAACTAAAGCAAAAAGAAGAGTGAAATAAAAGGCAAATAGAAGATAGTGTTGTTTGAAATCACACCTCACAATGTTATTGATTCTCCAACGTTTCGTAGAAAATCTAACTCTATAAAAAGATGGGCTCGTTGAATTCACTTTCTCCTCAATGAAAAGAGTGATTGGTGATTCTCTCTTAACGCTTTTTCACTCCTTTTAATTCACTCTTTTTTTCTATTCATAATCTTTACTTTACATAACCCCACTTCATATCTCCGATTTATGCGATAGAGCACAAAAAAGAAATTGAAGAAATTTTTGACTCTACGATAAAATAATTTCGGGATATTATATTAAAGCTCTTCAGGGAAAAGTTATATATGGGGGTTCATTTTATACCTTCAACAATAAAAATTAGGGTGATATGAATGAAGATGTCACATGGTCCCCGTGCAAGGTCGAGAAAAAAGATGAGGAAAAAGGTAAGGGAGAGAGGTATGCCTCCTATTCGTAGATATCTTGCGAAGTTTGAGATAGGGGAGAAGGCTGCCATAGATATAGATCCATCCGTGCATCACGGTTTTCCCCATCATCGTTTTCAAGGTTTAACGGGTGAAGTTGTGGGTATGCAGGGTCGCGCATACAAGGTTAGGGTTAGAGATGGTGGAAAATATAAGATACTCATTGTGCATCCAGTTCACCTGAGGAAGGTGAAGTGATGAGAAAATATCTCACCCTTGCGGAGGTTAAGGAGCTTCTGCTAGAGGAAAATGAAAAAAGAGAGTTAAATGTTCTTCAAAAATCCTCGCTCATTCATGCGGAAGAATTTGCCAGACTAAAGAAGGATGAAGCTCAAAAGCTTGTAGAGGAGCTCATGAGCCTTGAGTTCGTGGATGAGAAACATGCGGTGAAGATAGCGGATATTCTCCCAATTCATCCAGATCAGGTAAGAGCTATCTATTATAAGGAGAAAATAGTTTTGCCGCCTGAAGATATTAAGAAGATTCTCGATATAGTGGCCAAATACATTTAAAGGGGGGCTTGAATTGGAAGATTATGCATATATTTTAGATTATTTGCCACAAGGAAGACCCGATGAGAAGAGCTTCAGGAGGGTGCCCCTAGCCATAGCTGTTGGAGAAAAGGAGTTCAAGTTATTTGAGCTTATACCTAAACCAAATGTCTCTCTCATAATAGGTGAAAGGATATACATTGGAAAGGATATGGAAAAGAGGGAGAAGATAGAGCATGTTAAAAGAAGAATCGCATATGACGAGCTTACCAATGCTGCCAAGAGTGAGCTGCCCTATGTTCTTGAGGAGATTGTGAAGAGAAGAGAGGAGGATTTTGTAAGATTTTTCAATGAAGCCACTCCCATAACAACAAGATTGCATATGCTTGAATTGCTCCCTGGATTAGGTAAAAAAACCATGTGGGCCATACTTGAGGAGCGAAAGAAGGGCCCATTCAAAGATTTTGAAGATCTTCGCAGTAGAGTGAAACTGACCCATCATCCGGTTAAGCTCATAGTTAATCGCATAATTTACGAGTTGCAGCACAGGTACGAGAAGTACAAGATTTTCGTAGCCAGATAATTCAGAATTCTAGGACATCTCTGTGGGCAAGCCTTTTCTCTATTTCTGCATGTGTAGATATGGGATACAGGAAATCAGTCTGGCTGGTTGTAAGCTATTTAAAGTTATTTTTAACAAGAAACCTAAAAATAATCCTGCTTAAAAATATTAATAAATAAAAGATGGAAATTTTTTTAAATAAGCTCTTCTATGAGAGTGTATGACTACTCCAGAAGAGGCCACTTTCTTACTAATTCCCTACATAATTATAATCTCAATAATAGATATCTATGTCTATTATCATGGTCTATCCCTTTTTGATTCGTTTGGCGATGCAAAAATTATGTGGGGTGGATACTGGCATGAGGCAAGAAAATATGCCCGGGGGATACCTAGAGATAGATTAAAGGAAATCTGGAAAAATAATACCTTGTTGATGCTATCATTACATATTCTCCTTCTTGCAAATTTTATACTTCTAGCTTATGGTTATTTAGGACTTTTCATATTCCTGATGGTAGTGATGTATCCTTTGAGTTCAATTTTCGTATCTTTCTATACCATTGAGACTCTCAGAAAAGAGTATCTCCTTCAAAGAGGAGATATGGAAAGATGCATAATGGAAGAAAATCCCCAGTTCCAATGGGAGAAACTATAGAATCTGTATAATTCATGCAGGTGTGAGTATAAAAGAGGTTTTGAGAGGCAAGAGTGGAGAAAATGCAACAAAAGGCTGTTTGATCGGACTTGTGAGAGAATCAATCTGAATATTTGATAAGAAATCCTGCGAACATATTTAATAAGGGAAAGCAATGCGTATGAAGATGCCCCGTTACAGCCAGAACTTCCTGGTTAATCCCAGAATTGCGGATTTCATTGTTGAGAAGGCGGATTTGAGCAGTGAGGATATTGTGCTTGAAATAGGTCCAGGTAAGGGCATATTAACTGCCAGACTTTTGAAAAAATGCAAGGTTTATGCTGTGGAAATTGATAGGGATCTGTGTGATTATCTTTCAATATCTTTTCAAGAAGAGATAAAAGAAGGGAGATTGAGTATTATCTGCGGTAACGCTCTTGAGGTGGATTTTCCTGAATTCACGAAGGTTGTGGCAAATATACCCTATCATATATCCTCCCTGCTCATATTCAAAATTTTAGAGTATAATTTTGAGAAGGGCATACTTATGCTGCAGCATGAATTTGCCGAGCGGTTATGCGCCAAGCCTGGAAGCAAAAAATATGGAAGGCTCAGTGTTATGATGCACTATAATGGGGAGGCCAGAATATTGAAAAGAGTCAA
>JAGGTO010000118.1 GCA_021163705.1 Thermoplasmata archaeon
GAGTCCCTCAAAGATTTTCTTGAAAGAGAAATTTTGGAGGAGCTTGAAAATTTTTAGTGCCGGGGCCGGGGTTTGAACCCGGGACCTTCGGATTTCTCAGGCTTGGAGGTGGAGAATTATTTTTCCCCTATGAGTCCGACGCTCCACCAGGCTGAGCCACCCCGGCATCATTCTTGAGCTTCAACAACTTCAGCTTCCTTGGATGCTTCAACCTCTTCCTCTTTTTCCTCCTCTGAAGGTAGCTCTATTATCTTTTCCTCGGGGAAGTGCAGCACCTCGGATTTTCTTATCTCAATTCTTCTCACAGGGTATATGGGCTTCAGAAAATGTATTAGATCCTTTCTAGCTTCATCCATCAGTATGTACTTAACATATTCGGAAAAGGTCATCTCCTTGGCCTTTGCAGTTAAAAGCTCCGCTATGGCCTTTCTAAGTGCGCTCTTTATTGAGCTTTTTATTCTCTTATCAGGAACAGCTATAACTTTAACCCTCATCCTATAACCGTCAGAGGTCTCAACATTGAAGATGGAATCTATCCTGCTCCTTCTTCTCCTGACCATCCTTCTTATATAATCTGTGGTCATATCATGCCCGATGAACCTAGTGAATGCATTTGTCCCCTGAATTCTGTTTATCTTGAAATAAAGTTTCACATGCATTTTCTTAAAATTCCCGGTAAGGTCATAAAGTGTTGATTCAGCAATTCTGCCTATCACCTTTTCAGGCTCATTGGCAGGTGTCATTCCAAGCTCCTTGGAGCTGAATGTTTCCGGGGCTATTATAGTATACCATACCTTGGAGCGCCATCTGTCACGAACCCTTCTCGCTGCTGCTCTTTCTGCCCTTTTGCTTGCCATCTGAAATCACCTTGCGATGGTAAATAGACATTCCTTTATATAATTTTTGTAAGCCTGATGCCAAGAAGTGATTCCCCCTATTTGATATTATTGGATGGGTCATCCTCAAAATGAACTCCTGCTAAAATAATAAACGAAAGTTATAAATAAAGGAATTTAATTGGCATTCCTGTAATGAAGAAGGCAATAACTGGACTTCCGGATGAGCTGTTTGCTTGGGAAGAAATTTCCAAGGAACAGCAAGTGATAAAGATATATACTGATAAGCGCAGATATGGAAAAACTGTCACCATAATAGAGGGTTTTGATCCAAGGGATGTGAATTTGAAGGACATGGCAAAATCTCTGAAAAGAAAAGTGGCAACAGGTGGCACAGTGAAAGATGGACGCATAGAGCTTCAGGGAGATCAGAGGGAGAAGGCCAAGAAGTTTTTAGAAAGTATGGGATATACTGTGGAGATTCTTGAATGAGGAGAATGGATGATGCGAAGCTTTTAAAAATTGTTGATGCTCTAAGAGATGAGGCTGAAAGATGCAACCACCGTAGGCTTATTGTTATAGCTGGAGATAGAATTTGGACTCTTGATAAACTAAAAAAGGTGATTCAGCATCTTCCATATAAAAAGAGAATAGTTTTCACTTGGCAAAAAGATTTTGAGATTAATGCTGAGATAGAGGAGCTTAAAAACTCAGAGAAGTACCTGGGCACCACCTATGAGCTCCTGGCAATTGATCTCCATCACTCTTTTGTTCCCAATGACCTTGGAAAGCTTGTGAACATCGTAAAGGGTGGTGGTCTCATATTTCTCCTCACACCCACATTTGAAGAGTGGAAGAGGAGCACCAATTTCTTCCACGAGGTAATATTGACACCTCCATACACCATGGATGACATAAAAAGAAATTTTGTGAGATGGGTAACAAAGAAGCTTCTGGAAAATGAGGGAATAACGATTATTGAAGGGGAGAATCTTCTAAAACTGGGAACAATGGAATGTGGAGAAGATAGAAGGGAGATAAAAATTCCCCAGAAGTTCAAATTCAAAAGGGAGTTATACGACATGGCCAAGACCCAGGATCAGGTGAGAGTTCTGAATCTTGCAGAGCATCTTGAAAAAAAGGGTGTAATGGTGATAACTGCAGATAGAGGCAGAGGAAAAAGCAGCGTTCTTGGAATGATCGCTGGAGCATACTCCGGCAAATTGAGGAAAATAGGTGTTACTGCTCCAGATATAAACAATCTTCAGGAATTTTTCAAATTTCTTGAGCATACGCTTCACCTCTATCACAAGCATTATACAAAGGGGCAAAGATGGATAAAGGGAAAGAATTTCAAGATAGAGTTTGAGGAGGCCTCAAAACTCAATCCTAGGAAGTATGACCTGCTTATAGTGGATGAAGCTGCGGGTATACCTGTGCCGCTTCTCCTAAATTTTCTAAAGGCAAGGAGGGTTATATATTCAACAACAACCCATGGTTATGAGGGCACTGGTCGCTCATTCTCCATAAGATTCCTGGGAGAGCTCAAGAAGAGGGACAAAAATTTCATGGCGATAGAGATGAATGAGCCCATAAGATACGCCAAAGATGATCCTGTAGAGAGATGGCTATTTGATACTCTTCTCCTCGATGCAGAGCCATGTACCTTGGACGATATAAAAATTCAGGAGCTTGAATACAAAAAATATGATATTGGGAATCTTTTAGATGATGAGAGAAAGCTAAGGGAATACTATGGGATATTTGTACTGGCCCATTACAGAAACAATCCTAACGATTTTGGAATACTGTGCGATGCCCCCAACCATGAGATAAGAACCTTGGAAAAAGATGGGCATGTTGTATGTTCAGTCCAGCTTGCAAGGGAGGGAAACTTAAAAGATTATGAGGAGGAGCTTTACTTTGGTGTTGTCCCGCCTGGCAATATTGTACCGGATGTCATCATAAAGCACTATCGCAAGAGAGATTTCTCAAAATTTGTTGGATACAGAATTGTGAGAATTGCAACACATCCAGATTTCATGGATAGGGGAATAGGTTCAAAGATGCTTGAAAAGATAAAGGAGGAGGATGTGGACTGGATTGGCTCATCATTTGGTGCAACTGCCCAGCTATTAAATTTCTGGATTAAAAATGATTTTTATCCCATTCATATTTCTCCAAAGCTAAATGAATCAACGGGAGAGTATTCTGTGGTGGTACTACATCCAAAAAATTCTGAGATAAAGAGAGATTTTAATGAAATTAGAAAAAGATTTGGAAAGAAGCTGATATACAGCCTGGGTGAAATCCATAGAAATCTTGATCTGGATATTGCCAGGCTTCTTCTTTTGAATTTGCCAAGAGATGAGAAGCTCGAACTTGATGAGGTGGAGTGGAAAAGGCTTATTGCGTACTGTTGGGGTCCTGGAAACTATGAAGCTACCATGGATGTGATATACAAGGTAGCTTCCAGCTATTTCTTTTTGAGAAGGAGACCTCATCTCAACGAGGAACAGGAGAAGATACTCATAGGAAAGGTTCTGCAGCACAAGCACTGGGAAGAAATAGGGAAGGAAATAGGAAAAGGTGGGACATATGTGGTGATAGAGCTCAGAGAGATCATGAGAAAATTTATAAAGGGGGTGTTTGAATATGAGGTACTTGAATTTCAGCGAAGATTTCATGGAGAAGATTAAAAGTGGGGAGAAGGTAGCCACTCTAAGACTCGGAATAAAGGATTACAGGGTTGGAGAGAAAGTCATAATAAAATGTGGAGATAAAGAAATTGGAGTTGCAGAGATTCAAGAGGTGAATTTCAAAAAATTCAAAGATCTGGAGTATGTGGACATCATACTGGATGGATACAAGAGCAAGGAGGAGCTTAAGAAAGACCTGAAAAAATTTTACGGAGAATTCAAGGAGGAGGATATATTCACCCAGATAATATTTGAGCTATGTGAAGTAGAGTAGCGGGGTTTCTTCCTTTTCTCCTTCCATCAATGCTTTTCTCAGATTTTTCAGGCTAGAGTTGAAATTGGCAAATATTCTTCTTCCCCTACCTATCTCAAGCTCAAGTTTTTTAAGGGTTTTTTCAGCCGTGCTCAATCTCCGCAAATTTAAGCTGTGATTGAATGTATTTACCAGAGAGAAAAAGTTGCCAAGCCATATTTGAACCTTTGTATAGTTTCTTATCACTTCGGCTATGTATTCATATTCCCTGTTGGAAGGAGGCGTGGAGCTGTACATTTCAACGATCCAGCTCATGGCCTTGGTATCCATATCGTATCCCTTTAGATAGGAGGTATATCCCTCCACCCTTTTACTTACAGATGCAAATCTTTTAAGAAGATTGAGAAATCTTTTATTGGCCTTCTTTTTCTGCAGTTCCATCTTGAGAAGTGCCTTTTGATCGTCCATGAGATAGGCTATATCCATAGGAGTAAAACCATACTCACTCACATTTTTCTCCTCCATGGATAAAATATAGAGAGATTATGCCATATAAAACTTCTCACGGTGAGCACCTCAAAATATTTTTATAGAAGAAAAGGGATGAGAAGCCGATGTCTCAGGATCAAATATTCGCCATGTTCGTTGTCTTCATCTCACTCTTTATACTCCTATTTGGCTACCTCTTAGTATGGCTCAGGAGGAGAACGAGCAAGAAAATGGGGGAGATTGGTAAAAGTAAAATAGAGGATGATGCCTACAACCAGATGCAGATGGTTAGGGCCATGAGCAAGGTTATGGACTCCCGTGGCTACAATGTTTCTTTCGTGAGTGCGATGCTTCTCAAGGCGGAGAGGGCCTATGATGAGGGCAGATATGCCGAATGTCTGGAGATTGCCAACAATGCAAAAAGGATGCTTATGAGGATAAAGAATGAAGAGAAGATGGAAGATAAGGTGAGTCCTCACATAGAGAAGGAATTGGAGATAATAAAGAGAATCGGAGAGAAGAAGAGCGAGGAAGAGATGCCTCCTCAAGTTAAGGATTTTGTAAAGAAGTTACCTCCCAACTATCTGCAATCCAAATTCGAGATTGAGGTTGTGGAAGAGAAGATTGAAAAATACGCTGAAGGGCAAATAAAAGAGGCTGCTAAGCTTTACCTTATGAAGGCAAAAGATGCTTTCAGGGCCAAAAACTATACAGATGCTCTCAAATTTGCAATAAGAAGCAGCAGAATTCTGGATGGCGGTGAGGTAACTGTGGAAAGAGAAGAGGAGAAAAAAGTACCTGAACTTCCCAAGATATCTCCCCTTATCGAAGAAGAAGAGGAGGAGAAAGAGGAGGAGCTTAGATGCCCAAGATGCGGTGCCATAGTCAGGCCTGAGGATAAATACTGCTGGAATTGCGGTGCGAAATTGATTTTCATATACACATGTCCCAATTGTGGGGCGGAGGTGAGTAGCGAGGATAAATATTGCAGACATTGCGGATACAAGCTGAGGTGATATTATGGATATCGAAAGAGGCATCCTGGGAGGATATGCCTTAATTGTTCTTGGATTCTTTCTCATTTTGCTCAGCATGTTCACGGGAGAATCTCATGCAGCCCTATTTCTAATATTCCCCGTGATTTATGGAGAAGGTTTTCTCCCTCTATTGGGATTTTTACTGATATTCGCGGGTATGCTTCTTATCTTTTTCTTACCATTCCGTATCCACACCCATCAAATACCTTCAGAAAATTACGAAATGGAAGATGAGCATATGGTTCTGCCCATGGAAAACAAGGTGGAGAAAAAATATGGAGGTGTGATCTTAATAGGTCCCATTCCGATAGTATTTGGCTCAGATAAAAGCATGGCACTCATAGCCACAAGCATAGCTCTTATTGTCCTTGCCATACTTCTACTCTTTTTCCTCTATGGATAGGATATCCTTTTCTTCTCCTTCAATTTTTTAATTATTTCTTCCAGATCATCATCCTTGATTTCACTTATTTCTTTTGCCTTTTCAGATAATTCCTGAAGCACTGCCTTTTCCTCTTCCCTCTTTCTCCTCTTTTCTCCTTTTATCTCTATAATTTTTTCCAGCATGGCCTGGGCCTTTTGATGATAAGCATCGGCCTTTTCACGATACTTTAAGTACTCCCTGTGCTTCTCGTTCATCTTCTCAATTATGTATCCAAGCTTTTCTTTTAGCTCTACAACCCTCTCATGATGCATTTTTTGCTTCTCATAAAGCTCATTCATCCTTTCTCTTAACTCCTTCTCTTCCTTTTCCAGCTTTTCAAGCTCCGCTTGAATATCCTCCACTTCTCCCAGAATTTTTTTCTTTTTCTCAATCTCTTTGCCAAGCTCTTCCTTTCTTTTCATTAAAGCTCTAAGCTTCCCTATTAATCTGTTCTCATCCTCTAAGGAATGAGGCAGAGTTTGAAGCTCCCTCTCCAAGGCTACTATGCTATCCTCAACTCTAGCATATTCTTCCTCAAGTACATTGCCAGAAGCTTTTCTCAAATCCCTCACATATTTCCTCAATGTTCGTATCTTCTCCCTGTAAATCAGCCTTTTCTTTTTCTCTTCCTTCAAAATCTTGACAATGGCATCCCTGGCATCCCTCTCTTTTTGCAGCTCTTCCTTCAATTTTTTACGCTCCTCATTTAACAATTCTCGCTCTTCCCTTGCTTCCCTGGCCAGAGCGTTAAGCTCATCCCTTCTTTGCCTATAAAATTGAAACTTCTCCTCTGCACTTTGAAGCTCGCTCTTTTTCATCTTAATCCTCATTCAATTATATCAATATCCGCATCGAGAGTCTCTCCAGCCAGTTTTCTGGCCGCCTTTAACGAGCCACCCTTTTCAATGAAATATGGCGACTTTACACCTGAAAGAACGACCAGTACCTGAACCAGATTATCCATCTCCGGATCTACACTTGCTCCCCATATGATCTTCGCCATCGGATTGATCTTCTTCTGCACAAGATCCACCGCCATTTGAGCTTCGCTTACACTCATATGCTCATCACCCACAATGCGAACCAATGCTCCTGTGGCATCGCTTATATCCGCATCTATAAGCGGCGAGTTTATTGCCTCTTCCACAGCTTCCTTAACACGATCCTGCGTGCTATCACTCTCTCCTATACCAACCATTGCCACTCCACCAGACCCAAGAACGGTGCGAAGGTCTGCATAATCCACATTAACCAATCCCGGCTTTGTTAAAATTTCAGTTATGCCTTTTATTGTTATCATAAGCACCGTATCCGCCACTTTAAAAGCTTCATTTAACGGCAATCTGGGTACAATCTCCAAGAGCTTGTCATTGGGAATAACTATTGTTGTGTCAGAATAACGACGAAGCCTCTCAAGACCCCAAAGGGCATTCTCCATCCTCAACTTACCTTCAGCTTTGAATGGAAGGGTAACTACCGATAAAACTAATGCACCCGCTTCTTTTGCAACCTTTGCAATATAGGGGGCACTTCCAGTCCCTGTTCCACCACCTAAACCTGCAGTTACAAAAACCATATCAGCATTCTGCAAAAGACGCTCGAGCTCTTCACTGGCTTCCCGAGCAGCATCCTCGCCCACCAGGGGATCTGAGCCTGCACCCAATCCACGGGTTCTTCTTTTTCCAAGTAAAATTTTGCGATTAGCCTTTATGTGCAGAAGATGCTGGGCATCCGTATTTGCTGCTATAAGCTCCGCCCCATATACTCCTTCTTCCATCATTCTATTTATCGTATTACTTCCTCCACCTCCACAGCCTATTATCTTGATATTAACCCTGAGCTTTTCCACAAGTTCCCTAAGTTCTTCATCCTCCGGAGCTGTAATCTTTGCTATCTCTTCTGTCGCCTTATCGTTTCTCTCCAAAAACTTCATAGGCATCCCTTCCCATCTTATTGATGATGTAAAGATTACATTGTATAAAAGAATTTCTCGAGAAGTCTTGCCTTAATCTCAGCTCCTGTTTCACTTAAATTTTCTATTCTTCAAGTATATCCTTTGGTGCATGTGCAAGTTTCACAAGAGCTTCCGCTTCTGCAAAATGCAACTTACCAGGAATAACAAGTGTGTGGAGAGGTGGGCCGAAATTCTCCTTAAGCATATCCTTCATATATCCTGCCTTAACTGCGGCATCGGGTGCTCCAGCCCTGGCCACGACAGCAATTAGAGTATCCCCATTAATTATTCCAAGTTTTTTCTTCTCTTCCATTTTGAGCAGAATCTCCATACCCTCATTTGCAGTCATTGGCCTGGGATTTATATCCAGAAGCAAAAGTGTGTGTAGCCCCATTTTCATATTCTGAGCAAGAAAATCGTATACGCTGGTAGGAAAATAATTTTCTTGGGGAAATGGAATGGATACTATGCGTCCGAATTTATAGTGCTGTAATCCCAGCATTCCAGGAGCTGCAGTTATTATTGAGGAATTATGAATCACCTCCGTTTTTATTCCCCTTTCCTCCGCCAGGATCTTAAGTGAGACATGGGTTGTGGCAACCATTGGATCTCCTGCAACAAGAAGAACCGTATTACCCTTTGAGGCTGACTCAATTAGGATTTTACCCTTTTCAACTTCCTCCCGAGATAGGAGAGTTATTTTCTTTCCAAAAAATTTTTCAAGATCTTCAACCGAGGCTCCAAGAAGTTTTGATGTGTAAAATTCTGCAAAAACATAATCTGCTTTATCCACGGCATCTTTTCCTCGAAGTGTTATATCACGAGTGCCATACAACCCAAGACCTACAAAGGTGAGCATAAATGATTATAGAGGAGAATTATTTAAAACTAGAGGAGCTCACTTTCTTCTTACCAAAATTGCTGCAACCAAAACAACAACAATCAGGGCTATCAGTGATATCTCCGCAATAGGCTGAGCATTTGTGCGTGTCTAAAAATTTCTGTGATTGAGAGTTACAATATCACGAGCGAAAGTTTTATATAATACATAGTATTACTATGTATTATGCAACGCTATGAACAATCTGTAAAAATCAAAAAGATTGCCATGGTGGCAGTAATCTTAATTCTTGGAATAGCTGCTCTTTTACCACTGGCAGGTGGATCAGAATCCACAGAGAATGTGTGGGATAAAATAGCCCTTATAAGGGGCAACACGACTTCCCTCAGTGGGGGAGAGTACCTGGCCATAAAGACAAAAAATTCATGGGTTGGAATAATATATGGCTCAGAAGAGAATCCCCAGAATGTGAAAATAGTTGCGGAAATGGAACGCTATGCAGGAGGAGTGAAAATCTACGACCTTAATGGTAATCTCAAAGAAAAGAAGATCCTCAAGTACAAGGTATTTCTTGGGCAGAGCTTTAAATATATAGGGGAAGTGGCAAATATTAACGAGTCAAAATCCCTGGAAAAATATGTACCATTGAAAGGTAGTTGGCACATTTCTGATGTGCTGATTACCAACATATCCTCAAATAAAACAAGAATTGATTTCACGCTCTATATGGAGAATATTCCCTATAGGTATGTGAATTCCAATGAAACTTCAGGAGATGGGAGAGTAAACAGGATAGCATTGCATTTCCATATCACAGTACAGCTTCAGGAGAGAAAGATCCGGGAATTTCCATGGTATTCTTATAACCCAGAAGGAGGAGTAGCCATGGATAAGAGAAAAAATTATACAGGGCAGGTTGTAACATTTCAGATAAAGTATGATAAAGAAATAGACGGTTGGGATTATTCCAACGAATCATCCAAGCTTGTTGTAATGAACGATCTCTTCTGGGGCACCTCCGGTAGGGATAAGGTAATGCGATTCATAACGAATAGATATGGGGGATGTAGAGCCATGGTAGGAAAGCATGCATACGATAACACCACGCTACCCCATCATCCGATATTTTTCCCACATAGTGGAAGAATAGAATTTACAGAAGTAGGTCAGTGGCAGAGAATTGGAAGATTTCGATGGGAATCCAATGTTACCGTGGATAACGAAACGAGAAAGGCGTACTATCAAATCATCGGTGGAGAGCATATGGTGGGATGGTTCAATCACCGTGCGTTTTCTCTGACAGTACTAAATGGTGCCCTCATTTATCCTATAGGCAACAGTATATTCCAGGATCCTTCTATTGAGGTCAGCGAATTTTATATAAATTTTAAATTGCCAACTCTTCCAACTGCAAGCATATCCATGCTTGGACTCGTTACTGCATTCCTCGTCATAGGCGTCATCTGGATATATCGGTTTAAAAAATAATTTATTATTTTCTCTTTTTTGCAAGAAGGGGTATCAAAAGGATTATTAAGGATGTGATTCCCTCACTGATCACTGTTCCATTTTCAAGAGATAGTGATAGAGAGGTGAGATAAATAAGAACGAATCTGAGGGATGCTGAGAGCGAGGATGCCAGAAATCCAGTAGACATACCAAAGTGTGAGGATATGTAAAATAGAAATATGGCCAGAATCGCAAGGATGGCAGGTGCCCCATAGAATAAACAGGAAGTAAAGGGAATAACAGGTAAGGAGAAAATGGAGAGCACCAGTGCAAATATAACAAAAAGAGATTTAACCATCATGGATGATCCATAAATCTCCTCATATTCCCTCCTTAATTCCTCGGGCTGCGGTAAATCCAAAATAATTTTTTCAAATTTCTCCCCTGAGGATAGTCTTTCATCAATCTCAGATTTTAGCTCCAGAACTATCTCCTCTCTTTTTCTTCTATCTATACTCCACAGGGCTCTTCTTATCCTTTTAAGATACTCCTCTTCATTCATCTCCCTCACCCATAATACGATGCATGCATTCCTCCAGCTTTCTCCAGATCATCTTACCCTCCCTATATGCCTCCCTTCCCCTCTCAGTGAGATGATAATACTTCCGTGGTACATTACCTCCCTCAATTACCCACTCGCTTTTAACTAATCCTCTATCCTCCATTCTGTGAAGAGCTGGATACAGCGTTCCCTCTTTAATTTTCAAAAA
The DNA here is from genome assembly GCA_021163705.1 of Thermoplasmata archaeon. Lineage (GTDB taxonomy): Archaea > Thermoplasmatota > Thermoplasmata > Thermoplasmatales > Aciduliprofundaceae > S014-41. Next base: position 10,753 of record JAGGTO010000118.1, read on the forward strand.
ACCATTTGAAAGGGTATCCAGCTCTTTTATAATCTGCCATCCATATCTCCTACCCCGAGCAAGAACTGCAAGTATCCCCAGCTCAATAACGCCTTTTTTCAGTTCTCTTGGCAACTTTCCCCCACGAACCATTCAAAAAAGATATGTAGATGAAGGTATAAAAAATTGATGCCATAGCAAATAAACTTTCTCATGATTACCACGGCAGAAAAGGTAACATTGTGCAAAAAATTTAAATATTAAATCGCATTTGTGTAACATGGTGATAAGTTTGCCTCCCGAAAACAAAGGAAGAGGTTGGAAGAGAAGAGGACGCAGAAAATTTGGAAATGGCTACTATGGATATCTTCCATATGGAGAGTATGCTCCATATCCTCAGACCCCCTATGATAGTGCCTATGGCAGGGGAATGATCTGCAAACCTGGACTTCTGGAAAGATTATTTGGAGGAATTTTTGGAAGAGGGAGATATGGAGGATATGGCTACAATCAATGGAACAAGGGCAATGGATATGGAAGAAGATGGGGTAGAGGAAGAGGAAGGTGGTGATAATGCCACCCTATGGAAAAAGATATGGAGTTCCGTTTCTCCCAATATCCAGGATGGGATACAGATATGGGGCAATAGGAGTGATAATTGATGTGCTTATACTTCTGGCAATAGTGTACATAATAATCCGTTTATTCTTGATTGCCTGGGCATATGTTATTGCCCTCATAGTCCTCCTTCTCATACGGGAGGTATTTAGAGGTATGAGAATAAGAAGATTTATGTGGTGGTAAAAAAGGAGGTGATGAAAAATGTATGGATACTATGGATATGGGTACTATCCCTTCTGGCCTGGATTCGGCTGGGGCCGTGGATGGGGTCGCGGCCGAGGATGGGGCAGAGGACGCGGTTGGGGTGCAATGCTTGGTTACTGCCCGTGGACAGGATTACCAAGAGGATGGAGATGGATGTACGGCTACGGATATGGGTATTACGGCACACCCTACACTCCCTACGCACCCAGATATCCATTAACCTACGGTAGTTATCCCACCAGCTACACACCAGGGTACGCTCCTCAACCTGTGGATGAGAAGACTGCCCTGGAGGAAGAAGCAAGGGCCCTAGAGGAAAAATTGAAAGATATCGAAAGAAGGCTTGGAGAGCTTAAAAGGTGAATAATATGAGGATAGTTATAACAGCGGATGCTCCATCTGACGCTTCGCCTGTCTCCCCAATATTTGGCAGATGTGCATACTATGCAGTGTACGATTCTTCCACAGACAAACTGAATTTTGTTCCCAATCCAGCAGTGGGATATGCACGA
>JAGGTO010000092.1 GCA_021163705.1 Thermoplasmata archaeon
ATGAGACTTGCCATACTGGCACATGGCATGTTTATTGGCTTCGGAGGAAAAACCGCCAGGGGAGTTTATCTTTACTCCCCCCACGAAATTGTTGCCATAATTGACAGAGATAGGGCAGGGAAATATGCATCAGATTTTTTCCCAGGTAAGAGAAAGGTTCCCATAGTGAAAAGTATAGATGAAGTTGGAGAATATGATACTCTCATAATAGGTGCTGCCCCCATCGGAGGAGCATTACCAGAGGACTGGAGAGAAGAGATAAAGAAAGCTCTTGAAGAAGGAAAAACCGTTATTTCAGGATTGCACTATTTTCTGAGTGAGGATAAGGAATTTGCAGAGATTGCAGAACGCACAGGTGCAAGGATATGGGATGTTCGCAAACCTCCTAAAAATTTAAGAGTGGCGGATGGCAGCGGAAAAAATGTTAATACAGTATTAGTGGCAGGTACCGATTGCAGTGTTGGGAAGATGGTAACTGCCGTAGAGCTCACCAAGGAGGCGAAAAGAAGAGGCATTAATGCAGGCTTTGTTGCAACTGGACAGACAGGTATAATGATAGGGTGCGATGCAGGTGCAGTTATAGACCGTATACCTGGGGATTTCATGGCAGGGGTAATGGAGGACATGGTGAAAAAAGTGGGAAAAGAGAAGGAGATGGTGTTCGTAGAGGGGCAGGGTGATATAGTGCATCCAGCATACAGTGGTGTAACACTTGCAATTCTTCATGGCTCCTATGCGAAGAAAATAATAATTGCCCATGATCCAACAAGAAAAGAGCACTCAGGCTATGAAGGTCTGGGATTTCCAATATTGAGCCTGGAGAAGACTATAGAGCTCTATGAGGAGCTCGCTGCAAATGTATCTGGAGGAAAAGTTGTTGGTATATCCGTAGACGGAGAGAATATGAGCGATGAGGAAATTGAGAAATATATTGAAAAAGTTGAGAGGGAGCTTGGATTACCAGCGGACGATGTTCTGAAACATGGCGCCGGAAAACTTCTGGATGCAATCCTCTAAGATTATCTCATAAAATCCTCAAGCTTTTTCTGAAATTTCATATTTCTTAGTATTTTGCTTTTCTTGCTCCATCTCTTTACTCTGCTTTTATTTTCTGCAAACATTATTGCCCTATCAATCTCTCCAAATTTAACAGGTTTTTTGAGAAATGCGTTTCTCACGGTCTCTCTTATAACCCATACTCCAAGAGGTATCTTGTATTCAGGTTTTATCTCACGATATATGAGGACTTTTGCCTGTTTTCTTCTTCTGCTAAGATATTCCACTACCGCCAATCGAGCTGCATAATAAGCTCCTGTTATATTGCTAGCATAATCCTTTCTTCCCTCAAAGGGTTCGTAATCTTCACCAAGAGTGGAGGTGGATGGTGAATACAGTGAGCCCTTAAGCCAGGATTCTATCATCTCATATTCCCAGTTACCCGGAATGAGAATTATATGAAAATCGTTTCCCATAAAGGAGTTAAAGTAATACTCTATTTCTCCAATTTCATCATATTCCCTCACATTTTGAAGAAGCTTCCTTGAAATTATATCATCCACAGCAGTTATGCTCCACCTTGTGGGTACAAGTTTCCTCTCCCTTCCGAGGATACCTGAGGACAATAATCTCTGAAGGTAATCAACATCATAACCATAAGAATAAAGCTCATAAATTGCCGTGGTGGCTTTCAATCTTTCTTCCACAAGCATATCCACCTTTCTGGGGATGAGGGGATTATCCACAACATCAATCTTCCTCGGCTCTATTCTCGGACCTGTTGGATGGAAATAATCATCCACATCCCCATATCCATATAATTTCTCTATCCATATCTCCGTGTCCAATGCTCTCTCCGACATGGCTATCTCCTGAGAGCTCTTCACAATTCTACCTTTCATCTTCTTAACATTAACTCTTTTGGCCGTCCGAATTAACGATGCAGTTCTTGAGAGAATATCCCCAAAAGTTTTTCCATACAGCTCCTTGGTGGATGAAAATAATGCCTCTCTTTTTTCCGTTACAAGAGGTCCTGCAAGAACATTGGGATATCCAAATCTACCCACAAATATGCTTGGTGGAGAGGGACCATAAATTGAGCCCGATGAGAGTCTTATTCGTGGAAGATAGTCCTTCACACTCTCCAGTATGGGACATTTTGGCAATCCACACCATAGACGACCCTTGCATCTCGTGCATAATTCTCCAAACACATGGATGTTATTCATTGCCCCCATTTATTTTTTGTGAAAATGTTATTATCTTTAAATGCCATGGGGTGCCATGGCTGAGAAGACCTGCGATGTGGTAGGATGTGATAAACCTGCAGTTAAAACAGTAGCAAGGAAAAAAGCAGAAAAGGTACTGAATCTTAAAGGCGGTAAGAGCACAAAGGTCCATCTCTGCAAAGAACATTACAAGGAATTCAAGAAGAAGACAAAGAAGGAGAGAGAGATCGAAAGATTAGGGTGGGTCTAACCCTTATATCTAAAAATGTATCTTACGGGCATCCTCAGCTTCTTTCCTGTCCAGTAGGGACAGCTTGTACATTTGAATCCAATGGTTACTTTTTTCCCCTCAAGTGTGGCATTTTCAATTTTCACCATTTTTCCACCACATACTGGGCAGACATTAATTTCCTCAATCTCCCTTTCCATGAGCTTGTACCTTATCTCCATCCTTATTTTCCCAGTTCTGAGTGCTATGATTCTCATCCTTCTTGGAGTGAGCTTGTAGCTTTTATTTCTTCTTTTTAAATGCTTCATTACCTCTCTATGAAGCTCATTCTGAGATTCAATACTCCCTCTTCTTTTTAATATTTTGAGGATTATATCTGCAACCTCATCCTCCCTGGGAATCTCATAACTCATCAAAAGCAATATAATTTTTTAAGTATATAAACTCTTCATCTTAGCACAAATATTCCATCCTCAGTGATATACATCCTCTTTGGCTTGGGATCATAATCACTTCCCCTCATTTTTAAAACTCTAATGTATCTCTCGTATCCAGATGAAGTAAGCTTCTTTTCTATTTTTATAACACCAGAGCTCAGAAGCATTTCCGCTCTTAAATCCATATCATCTGAGGCAGTTATAAGGGTAGTAGCTCCTATACTTGGGAAGAATGTGAAGAGCCTATGAACTCCCTGCATTTGATAACTTTCCTCCATGGCAAATTTTTTGAATACCGTGAGAGAATCCAGCACCACCCTATCGTACTTCCATTTTTTCAAATCGTTCAATATCTTTATTATCAAGCCCTCCACACTCAGCTCCCCCTTTTCAACCTTCTTTTCAGTTTTGTGGGCTGCACTTATCTCTCCCTTTGCGGTGATATCCCTTACAGATGGCGTGGTGGAATAAAGCATTCGAGAGGGGACGGCATCCATAACTCGCAACTTGCTCAGATTCCATCCAAATCCCAGAATTACATTTTGAAGCACTATAGAGGGGGGCTTGTCCACAGCTATGTACAGGCAGTTCTCCCCGTTATTTAAACCCTCCAGCAGGAATCTTGCTGCAATTATAGTTTTCCCAGCTCCGGTTGGACCTGTGAGAAGATAAGTATATCCTTCCCGAAGCCCTCCATCAAGCATTTTATCCAGTCCAGTTATACCAAATTTTTTCCTCATGCACCTTTCCTCCTCACAAATTTAAGATAGAACTTCTCCTCCACCCCAAACCCACTATTCGTTAACTTGAGGGGAATATTCTCAACATCACATTTAAACGAAGATTTCTCCACAATAAGATTAATTGCCTTGTTTGAATTGGGGACCTTCTGAAGATAAAAGACAGAATCCATGATTGATTTCTCAATCAGAAGATCTTCAAAATCCTCGGCTATGACAAGAACGGTGGAATGGGAATATGTGAGAAGAAACTGGAGAAAGGCGTGAACTCCTGCCATTGGATTTAAACCTCTCATATAGAAGTACCTAAGGGAGGTTATGGAATCTACCACTACCCTTTCATACCTCCTTCTATCAAACACATTTTTCAAGGTGGATTGGAGGGAGAGAACATCAGCTTCAAACATCTTCTCCTTTTTACCAATTTCTTTCATTTTAATTGGATATGCTATGGGTGTTACCTCCCTCACAGGTTTAACCTCTGCCTTCCCCGAAATTATGGGAAAGGCATCAAAGATGTAAATATCATCAAGCAGAAGATCCAGATTCTCAAAATCTTTAGCCACACTAACTCCTGACTGATCTAGTGAAATATAAAGAACCTCCTCACCCCTCCTTGCCCCATGGGAAAGATACTGCATTCCTAAAATACTTTTTCCCGAGCCAGGAGGTCCATAGAGGAGATTCACCGTTCCCTCCTTGAGACCAGGCACGAAAACCTCTATGTTCTTTATGCCCAGCGATGCCATGCTCATCTGGATAAGGAATATACCTGCAAATATTTAATATATTCTCATTGCCATGTTATGTCACAGCATGGTTGTATCCTCAGGAATCATATTATCGTGAATATCCTTAGAGAGGAGATATATAGATATAACCAGGAGCATTAGAGTTAGAAGCGGTGGGAGACTTATCCACCATCTGTCCCAAATACCCACAAAGTATCCATTTGCAATCATCCATCCCCAGCTCAGCACCATGTAATTTCCAAAGCCCAGGAAGGAAACCCCAACTTCAAGAAGTAGGGCCATAGCTGCTCCTGATAATGCATATACCATGGATACCATTATCACCTCAGGAAGGATGTGCATCACCATTATTCTGATATTGCTCGCCCCCATTACCCTTGCAGCTTCAATAAATGGCTTTTCCTTTATCACCTTGGTGTAGTTTCTCACAGCCCTTGCCTCTATGGGCCAAACAGCAAATAAGGATGCCAGTAGGGTGGCATTAACATGCTGGGTTATTCCAAGGACAAAGAGCATAAGGGCCGCATACCCAATTGCAGGTATCAGAAGAAAAGAATCGGATAGAAGTCTCAGAATGTCATCCACAGGACCTGTATAATACCCTGCAAGAATTCCTATTGTTGTACCAATAAGTGCCACAACAAACGCACTAACAAGCGCTATGTATATCTCAGTCCTAAATGACCATAGAAGCTGAGATAGGACATCTCTGCCTGTATTATCAGTTCCCAGAGGATACTTTTTATTGGGAGGTAGTGGTGTGATGAGCTTTCCACTGGCACTGAAGATGAGTATATCCCTTCCCTTATATGCCACGACATCCCTGGATGTATAGCTTATCTTATTCACAAAAATATTCTCCGCAGGAAACTCATACCCCCACTGGATTTCACCAGTGCTGAGAAGTACAAATCCTATTTTCCCACCGGTGAATTTAACTGATAGCCCATCTATCCACGGATCCATAAAGTATTTCTTTACTCCCTTAAGGATCCAAGAATATCCCCCACCGAGAATATTCACCTTTCCAAAAGTATGCTCAGCTGAGATAGCAAATAGAGACTGGCCATAGTATTCAAGATGCACTATCTTTTCTCCCAGGGAAAATTTCTTTACTATTTCACCATCCCCTGGATTGATCCTATCCACCACATTTCCCTCGCCCACATACACATAGTTTCCCTCATAACTGCTCAAAAATATTGGATTGGATGTGAAATTTCCATTAATTTTCCATTTTATTTCTCCATCGTAGTATATCTTCCACAGCTCGGTGGGGTAGCTTATATAAATGGACTTAAAATCCATGTGCAATCCCAGCGGTATTTCTTTAACCACCATTTTAAATTCAGGTCTTTCCACAGGATAGAGAGAATATATTTCAATGGTGGAATTTCCATAAGCAGCAAAGCCTGCAAATGGTATGAATGGCTGCTCAATTATGAATAGTTTCTCAGTAGAAATGTTATAGCTCTTAAGCTCCATATTCTGTGGATTGTACCAATAAACTCTTTGCGATGAGTGGAAGATTATGGAGGTGGTCGTTAAGTAGTGAAGAAGATAAAGTTCTGAATAGGAATCCCTGCTCAGATTATACTGGAATATTGTATTCTCAGAAGATAAATCAAGGGCAATGAACCTGCATTTCTCTGTGATCATATAAAGAATGTTATTTACCGCCGTAGCTTTAATTATATTCTCAGAAAATGTTATGTTTTTCAAAATTTGTGGAGCAAATATATCTTCCGGAGGAGCCTTGTAATAGAGGGGATTGGGCATATTCAAATACGGGACTATGAGAGCCACCACTATATAGCCCAGTATTATCAAGGCGGAAATTTTTCCCATCCATGAGAGCTTTATACTCTTCAATATTCTCATCTTCTCACCCTCGGATCCAGCGCAAATAAGGTTGTATCAGCCAATATTGAACCACCGATCATCACAAAGGCTAGATAAACAAGGGAGAGCTGAACTTCGAATGGATTGCCCTTCATTGTTCCCAAGAATAAGAGATAGCCCATGCCCTTTATTCTGAATATGACCTCCACAAAGACCTGCGCAGTCAGTATCCATCCAAAATTTAGAACAGAATCTGTTATTATGGGGATGAGCGATGTTCTTCTAACATACTTTCTTATCTTCCTCTTCTCCATTCCAACCGCTTTGAATGTGAAAACATAGGGAGCCCTGTATTCCTTTATAGCAACATTTTTTGTAAGAAGATAGGGCTTCGCTATGGTGAGCAGGGAAAGAAGGAATGCTGGAAATAATAGTCTCAGATATTCCAATCCATTTTTGAAAGGAGTGACCAGGAAAAGATAGAAGGATGTATTGAGGGCAGAGAGCTTGAGAAATAGAAGAGCCGCTATAAATGTGGGAATGGAATAAAGAATTAGAAATATGAGGGCTGTCACATCAATTTTCCTCTTCTTTCCCGAGAATGTACCCAGGTAAGTGGATGCAAAATAAGATAAAAAGGTGGAAAGGGCAAATATATAGGTGGATTTTATCATTCCAATTTTTAGTTCCTCCATGGTGAACTTCCTATCCCAGTTGAGAGATGTGAGAAGCTTCCCAGTGAATACGCTTTCCCACCACCTGTAAAACTGAATGTACCAGGGCTTATCTAAGTTGTAGAGCTTTACGAGAAACAGGCGAGAGGATATTGGAGCCAAACCTGCCACCCTGGCCTCCAGTGAAGGTCCCAAAACCCACAGAAAATAGAAAATGAGACTTAGCGTTATAACAAGAGCCATTATATTTCTCACCAGACTTGCAAATACAATATGAGTGATCCTTTTCTTTACCTTTCTTCGCTTATAGGATACATAGATAAAAATTCCAAATATAAGTGCTATGAAAGAATCCACACCAATGCTCATCCAGTAATATTTGTTCTCCTTTAGCTTGACGAAGAAGCCATGATGAAAAAGACCCCTTATCTCTCCATTTTTCACCTCCACATTTTTTAGAGAGGAGGATATGTATGACCATCCATCAGGAATTTTTAATGACAGTTCTCCACTCCAATTCTTTGCTAAAACTATTCTGTGTTCATAGCTACCATTGAAATAAAATTCCACAGTAAATGTTATAAAATAGGGGATTGTGGAGTTCACTGGATATGGAGGGGATTTCAAGAGTGAGTCTTTTGTGGTATTTAATAGAATCCAGGTGGATCGGGAATCCACCGTTAAATTCTTAAAATAAATGTAGTTCATATAGCTCTCAGATTGCCCGAAAATTTCAGGTAACATCTCGGGAAGCTTCTTCATTAAGAGCAATTTTGTTTCGTTCCAATCAAGATATCCACTTCTATCCGAGTCGTAATTTTTGGTTGCTGTAAAATTCATAAAAATTTTCATATCCAAATGATATCTATCATTTTTCAGAGTTGCCCTTATGTTTATATTTTCGGCATTTATTGAAGGTGCAGCCAGAAGAATAAAGATGAGGATAAGTGCTATTAACTTGATTTTTTGCATCATGGGAGTAATGGTAATCATTTTATAATTTTTTCTGCAGGAAGATTTTTATACTATGTGCATTTAATCTGCCTGTGGCAATGCCACAAAACCAAAAAGGAAGTGTAGGAAATGGAAGGAATAACCAAAATAAAGGACCTAAATCCCAATGCCAAAAGAGTTAATGTTTTGGCAAAGGTGGTGCATAAGGGAGAGCCAAAAGAGATAAACACCAGATATGGAGAGACAAAGCATGTTACAGAGGCGATTGTTGGAGATGACACAGGAATAATTACCATGTCTCTCTGGGAAGACCAGGCAGATCTCGTGGAGGAAGGCGAAACGATATATGTGGACAACGGGTACATCTCCCTGGTGAGAGGACATATGCGTCTAAATGTAGGCAAATATGGGAGTATAAAGAAGAGCGAGGAAGAGATAGAGGAGATTAATGAGGACCTGGATATGAGTGCTGAAGAGCATGAGAGGCCCTACAACAGAAGAAGAAATAGTTTTGGAAGGAGAAGTTTTGGGAGAAGGTAATTATTAACCTTTCCCCAAAATTTTTTAATTTTTATTTTTATGCCGATTATATGAAAAGAGCTGTTGGTATTATTGGAGGCTCTTCCTGCAGCGAGGAAATATGCAAGCTTGCCTACAGGGTTGGTTATCTTCTTGCCAAGCAGGATATTGTTGTGGTTACAGGTGGATTGGGTGGTGTGATGCTCCATGCCTCAAAGGGCGCCAAGGATGCAGGAGGAATAACTCTCGGGATTCTTCCATATGGGAAGGAGGAGGCAAATCCATATGTGGATATAGCTATTCCCACATTCTTTGGACTTGCTCGCAATCATTTGGTGATTAGAGCCAGTGATGTTCTTATCGCCATAGACGGCTATATCGGAACACTATCGGAAATATCGTTTGCTCTTAACGAGAATAAGACTGTGATCTCGCTTTTCAGCTGGAAATTGGAGAAGGAGAAGATAACAAAGGGGAGATATCTGGAGGCGAACACCCCTGAAGAGGCTGTTGAGATGGCCATAGACGCTTTATCCCATCTAAAAGTTTTTTAATGCTTTTTCTCTTTACCATCTATGCCTGTCATAAGACTGCAGAGAGATGAGCTTCGCAAGCTTGGTATGGACGAGAATGAATTGCTGGAGAATGTTGCAATGTTAGGTGCTGATCCCAAGGGCATCGTTGATGATGAAATCTTAATTGAATTCTTTCCCGATAGGCCTGATTTATATACCGTGGAAGGTGTTGTTAGAGCTATGAAAGGATTCCTGGGAAAGGAGATAGGAGCACCAAAATATGAGGTTTATGAAGGTGCAATAAAAATAGATGTGGATGAAAATTTGAAGAATATCAGGCCATATATAGTGGCTGCGGTTATTAGGGGCCTAGACATAGATGACAGTATGATAAAGAGTATGATGGATTTTCAGGAAAAGCTCCATATAACTGTGGGAAGAAAAAGAAGAAAACTTGCGATTGGACTCCATGATGTTGATAAGGTAAAGCCTCCCTTCAAATATGTGGCCATGGATAAGGATTTTAAATTCGAACCCCTTGGATTTCAGGAGAAGATGTCCTTAGAGGATATCCTTAGAAGGCATCCAAAGGGGATGGAGTATGCACATATCCTGGAAAATTATGAAAAGTATCCTCTCATTCTCGATTCCGCAGGGAATGTACTCTCCTTTCCCCCAATAATAAATGGCAATCTCACCCAGATCACCACATCAACAAAAAATATCCTGGTGGAAATGACTGGTCTTGATCTCTTCACCCTCAAATTCACACTCAATATAGTTGTATCTGCCTTTGCTGATAGAGGGGGGAAAATAGAGGATGTGAAAATATTCTATCCGGATTTCACTCTTCGTACCCCCGAGATGGAATATCAGAGGATGAGCGTGAATAAGAACTACATATTCTCCCTAATTGGGGAAGAGCTCAGCGATGATGATATTAAAAATGCTCTTTTGAAGATGAGATATGATGTCAGTATAGATGAGAAAAAAGTGAATGTTATTATTCCCCCCTACAGAATGGACATTCTTCACCCTGTGGATATAGTGGAGGATATAGCCAAAGGATATGGCTACCACAGATTTGAACCTCAGCTACCTAGAGGAGGGATAATATTGCATAAATTCGAGGAGAAGGAGAACAGAATTAGAGAGCTCATGATCGGACTGGGATTTCTTGAAGTGACAACTCTTACCATCACTTCCTTTCAACAACAATATAAGTGGATGAGAATAGATGAGGAGAGATATGTGGAGATTGAAAACCCCATAAGCGAGGAGGGAAACACACTTAGAGCTTGGATAATACCATCCCTAATGGAAATACTGAAAAAGAATAAGCATAGAGAGCTTCCACAGAAAATTTTTGAGGTGGGATATGTTCGAAAAAATGCCATGGAAAAACATCTGGCCTGGGTCTATATCGATTCTTCGGCAAGTTTCACCCTGGCAAAATCTCTGGCTGAGGCGATACTGAGGGATATGGGCATCAACAACTTCAAAATCCAAGAAAAAGAGCATCACAGCTTTATAGACGGAAGATGTGCATCCATAATGATAGGTGAAGAAGAGATCGGATTCTTTGGAGAATTGCATCCAGAAGTTATAGAGAATTTCCAGCTTGGGTACCCTATAATTGCTATGGAAATAAAAATATAAAAAGGTTAAAAGAGGATTATTCCTCTTTCTCCTCCTCGGATGTTTCCTCCGAGGTCTCTTCCTCTATTTCTTCAGTTTCCTCTTCCTCTGTAGGCTCTTCCACTGTCTCCTCTTCCACTGTCTTAGGTGCACCCTGCTTCTTGCCCACAATGTACATCACTGGAGTCAGGATGAGGAATATTATGAACAGCACCAGGAACACATATTCCATTGTGGTAGCAGAGCTCTTCTCATCCTTTACCTTCTTGTAATCTGACTGTAGGCTATCGTAGTCACTCTTAAGCTGGTTGTAATCGGAGTTGAGAGTATCATAATTGCTCTGTAGCTCATTGAGCTGATCTGTTAGCTGTGAGATCTTGTTAGATACTTCTCCAGTATTAGCATACTCTCCCTGGACTGCCAAAGGTACCACATATGTAGGACCGTTTTCAACACTCACCACCACAGGGTACTGCTGAGCTACCAAATTAGCTGGTGCATTGTAAGTAAATGTAACCTCTCCATTGGAATCCGTGGTTTTGATATTCTCCTCAAATGTGCCTCCTAGTGCATCTACACGGACTTCTTTGCCTACTACTGGTTTACCCATCAAGCCGCCAATGAACTTGAATGTTAGTGTACCAGTACCTTCATTGGATATTGGATTTGGAGTAATTGTGGCACTGTCCATCACTATCAAATTCTTCATTTCCATCGCACCTTGGAGATAAGGCACTCCAAATTCGTAGTTAAGACCCATTGCATGATCCGCAGAGCTTAGAAGCACCGAGAGTGTCACAATTCCATCAGCTATCTGTGGAGGCACCATCATGGAGAAGGTTGCTTTTCCATCACTACCTGTGGTGACCGTCGTGGAATCAGAATACTCACCAATGCTCCATTCAACACTTACATCCACATTGGCCAGAGGACCATTCTTGTCCACTACTGTTAGTGTTACATCTGCACTAAGATCGCTCTCGCTGAGGTAGGGCTTATCCACATTGAAGCTGCTTATAGCCATTATGGGTGCCCTTGTGAGCACAAAGCCCTCCTTAACACCGAAGAGATACGGATACGGGAATCCAGCACCGAGCCATATGTCTCCACCTATACCTGGATCCACCCATGCATCAACATACACTGGCTGGTCTGCCATAAGCGGATTGGTTGTTGCAATTACAGTGGCCTCTCCATTGCTATCAGTTGTGAATGCATAGTAATCTCCGGCCCACCAGAAGTA
>JAGGTO010000119.1 GCA_021163705.1 Thermoplasmata archaeon
CTGAGCATTTTCCAGAAAAATTTAAATATTTCGTAGCTAAGTATCACCTGATGAACATTAAGGGAGTTATGGAGAGGATAAGAAGTTATCCTGGGGAGATTGTTCTAGATGCGTATGGATTTGAAGGCAATACAGGTTTTCTGGTCCTATCATTTCAGAGAAATGGGAACATAGAGGGAGAGCTCACCATAAAGGGAAGCAGGGAAGAGCTACAGGAACTTGCCCTGTTTTTAAAGAATAATATTCATAAGATTTTCGAGCACCAGAGAAAAGCCGCATGGAGAGCTCTTGAGGACATACTCACATAATTTTTTAATGTGGAATGCCATATTCCCCTATGTGGAAGGATGAATTAAAAGAGAAGCTTGAAGAATGTGGAGCTATAAAGTTTGGAGATTTTATTCTTGCATCGGGTAAAAAAAGCAGCTACTATGTGGACATAAAAAAAGCAGCCACAAAGGTAGAGGTACTAAAGCTCATGGCCAAGTATCTCAGCAAGGAGGTAAAGGGTGATATAATTGGAGGTGTCGAGCTTGGTGCGGTGCCCTTAACAGTGGCTGTGGCCCTGGAGCTTGGAAAGGATTATCTTATAATTCGTAAGGAATCAAAGGAACATGGGACAAGAAAAATGGTGGAGGGAGAATTTAAGAAGGGTGCAACTATTGATATCATTGAAGATGTTGTAACTACCGGAGGTTCAGTGCTTCGAGCTGTTAAAATTCTCCGGGAACTTGGATTAAATGTGGAGCGTGTGATATGCGTGGTAGATAGAGAAGAAGGCGGATATGAGAATCTCAAGAATGAGGGAGTAAAGCTCATATCTTTACTTCGTGCCTCCGATTTGAATTTAAATTGATCTTTAAATTTTTCCTTTTTTAAAAAAACAATTTTAAGCATTTACTTACAAAAATTTGATGCTTTTTGAGCAAAGTTTTTATACAATAAAGTGATAAATTTCACTGGGAGGTAGTGAGATGAATGGGAGACTCAAGAGATATAAGCTAGTGATTGCTATTGGCATAGGATTTCTCTTTGGTCTGCTGATAGGCTATGCCTTCATGGTAGGGATCCCCAGTGCTGAACAAAGAGCCCCTTACATTGCATGGTTCAAGGCAATCGGTGATATCTTCGTTAGACTCGTAAAAATGATTATACCAGTGATAATATTTTTCACCATAGCCTCCGCAGTGGCATCTATTAGAAATGCAAAAGTGCTAGGAAAAATTTTAGTTTGGATTCTTGTGATTTATATCATCACATCTATAATAGGTGCCACTTGGGGTCTCATAGGTGGTCTGGTTTTCAAGCCAGGAGCTGGAGTTAATCTAACACCGCCAAGTGATTACACTGCACCAACACCTATGAAAGGCCCAGAGATACTTCTGAGCTTCTTCAAATCTGATTTCTCCCAGCTTTTGACAGCTAAGGGCGCAATGACCATGATAATCTTTGCAATATTGTTTGGTGTCGCAGTCACACTCGTAGGTGATAGAGGCAGAAAAATTGCCGATGGGCTCAAATTGATATCAGACATCCTCATAAAGATAGTGAGAATAATAATGTGGTACGCCCCAATAGCCCTCTTTGGCTATGGTGTATGGCTAATGGCTACCTACGGTCCAAAGATTCTGGGTGCATATGGAAAATTCCTAGGTGCAGATTATCTAATGACATTCATACATTTCTTCCTGGTCTACAGCATAGTGGTGCTTCTCGGTGGTCTCTCTCCTCTTAAATTCTTCAAGGAGCAGGCAGAGCCTTTCATAATCGCCTATTCCACCAGAAGCAGTGCTGTTAACTTACCTTTCAATATGGCTGCCGCCAAAAGAATGGGTGTGCCAGATGAGGTATTTGGAATAACTGTTCCAATAGGTGCAACAGTGAACATGGACGGTACAGCTCTCTATCAGGTGATGAGTGCGCTGTTCATTGCACAGCTGTTCAACATACATCTTGGACCAAGTGCCTATGGTCTGTTGATCTTCTCAGCCCTAGTTGGCTCTGTGGCTACTGCTGCAATACCCAGTGGCGGTACAATAATGCTTGCCTTCGTGCTCTCTGTGGTAGGTCTGCCCCTGGAAGGCATAGCCATAATGATGGCTGTGGATCCGATTGCAGACGCATTAAGAACCGCCGTAAATGCCTCTGGCGATAATGCCTGCAGCGTACTCATAACAAGACTCATAGGAATGAAACTTAGAAAAGGGCCAGTTACAGAGGAGGCTGAACTTTAAATCCTTCTTTTTCTTTTTATCTTTTTTCCAGATCCTCGCCTCCAGCAAAGGTCATCTGAATCGCATTATAAACATCTTCATATCCATAGAGCATCCTTGCCGAGGTTGGTATTAGAGTTCGAAATGCATCAATATTCTCCAAGGCCTTAAAGAGTTCGATACTTAGCTCTTTTCTCATGCTGGGATTCTCTTTGAGCAAAGCAAGATAAAGAGAATTCCAATCAGTGCTCCAATCCGCAATATTTTGAAGCTCTTCATCGCTCACTATATCAATCTTCGAGAGTATATTTATATAGGGGCGATAAAAGCGGAAATATACTGATGAGGAGAGAATAAGAAGAGATATGTATCCTGAAGGACTCTTCGCCAGTGCAGGATCAAAAAGAAAAGCCAGCATCGCATTCTCTTCTCCAAGGTAATCCACTATAAATTTGCTGGCTGCTCTGAAAGCAAAGAGCTCAATCTGTCCCGCTGTATCATAGAGAACATAATCTGCCTCATAGCTATCCACTTCCCTTTTAAGTTCTTCAACAAAATTCGCTGTTAAATCTGCTGCAACTATTTGCGCTCCATTGGGCCCAAGCTGATACTCCTCCATTATTGAACCCAAATCAACTATGTCTCTAACATCCACATCGGGCATATAGGGGAGAGATTCAGCTCCAGGATCCAGATTTACCGTGATTGTTTCATACTCATTTTTTATCATCCATTCTCTAAATGCAGCGGTAAATGTGCTTTTCCCGCTTCCTGCGGGTCCTACCACAAACAAACTTGCAATCATACGGCAAGAAAAGACTCAAGGGTTATTTTATTTTTTTCCTCCCTCTCTTCCTCCATTAGGGACTCGACAGTATCTTTCAAGACCATAACCCTCTGCTTTAAATACTCTGGAACTCTGTACTCCTCAGTTAGCTTTACGGCCTTATCTAAATATTTCTTTACATTTCCCTCATGAACTGTCAAGGTTATATCTCCCCCGCAGTAGGGACATTTTCCTGTGAGAGGTATCCTCCGGAATTTAGCTCCACATTTTTTGCATTTGAACTGCTGCGTGCCAAACTTTTTCAAGTTTCCCATTATATCGGGGATGAAGTGATGTGCAATTATTCTAGTGGCCATATCATCCTCATCCACTGCCCTAACCTTCTTTGCCAGGTCTAACTGGCTCATCATCTTCTCTTCCATACTTCCTAGAACCTTATAAGCGGAGACCACAACACCCACATTGATATCTCTTGTATCATGAGTGAACTTAAAACCTTCGTATTGGAGAGGTGTGCCTATCCTCTTCTTCACAAAATCCATGATCTCTGAGACCTCATCAGGTTTTTTGAACTCCAGTGTTGCATAATAAAATTCTAGCGGATATCTGGACATCACATCCACATGCAATGCCTCTTTGTCGATTTCCGTAGGGGTTATCCTTGTGGTGAGTACAAGAGGTGCATCCATCAATCCCCCTCGAGTTGATGGAAGGAATTTTCTGGAAAAGTCCAGAAGACCTTCGAGAAGAAGCATAATTGAATCTTCATCACCATCACAGTTTCTTCTCTTTGCAGCATGGAAAAAGGGATGTGCAAAGCCAACATGAGCATCGGAAAATCCAATGATCCTGCCCAAGATTCCAGCCGAAGTATGGGGTGCCAGACCGATAACAAGATGTCCTATTAGATCCTCCCTTTTACTAACATTGTAAAATCTACGCATCTTGTAGAACTTCTCAAGAAGCTCATCCACATAATTGGCAACTTTCACAAGGTAATCTCCTGCATGCTTGGGAATAATTATGTCCTGCACCTTTAGCTCCAAAAGCTGTTCATCATCCTTTAGCTCATTTCCCAGATAATCTTTAGTATATCCCAGCTCTCTTGCCTTCTCTACACTCAACCCTATCTCCCTCGGTCTGAAATGCGTTATTGCTATATCACTCATATCAAATCTCACAGTTCCATCCTTAAACACATACACCCCATTTTTTGCTCTTAATATTCCCTTCTCAAGCCTCTCGGGAATGTGCTCTGAAGACATCATTCTTTTGACGCCTTTCACATCCCAGGAAATTTTTATACCGAGATTCTCCTCTGCCTTCTTTAAGTAATCTCCTAAATCTATCTTAAGAGTTATAATTCTTCCGGTGAATTCCGTTTTCTCTCCACATTTGGGACAGTAGGGCAAGAATGTTTTCTCTCCACATAAAGGACATTTTCTCTCACCCACCTCTATGGCCACATATTTTTTCTTTGCTGCCTCGGTAATTAATCTTCTATTACCACCGCTTTCTCCTATAGGAAAAAGTGCATGAATTGGTGGCTTCATCTTTCGGGGAGCTGCTTTCTCGGGCCTTCCCATCCTAGCTCCAATTCTTGTGGGAGCCCTCGGCATTATTTTTATTCCCGCAAGATGAGATACTAGCTCCATAATATCATCTTTTTCCTCAAAATTTCTCACCCTTACAATATTTCCATTGCGAATATCTAATCCCAAGCATCTTATAAGAGGATAACCGTACCTATCAAGAATATAATACTCCCTTTCCCTGTGAAGAGCTCCAAGCTTAATAAGTAATCTCTTTATTTCTTCATTTTTCATTATTTTAAGCTTGTTATCTTCCCATATGGCATGCTTTTCCACATAATCTGAGAGTTTTCTTATCTCCTCTTTTTCTAAATCGTGCCAGAAAAGATTGTAATCAGGGTGCAAAGGTATCCTGTATCTCTCAGATATCTTGAAAGCATGAATCGCATCTCTTACCTCTCCATCAAATCCTGCATTATGCGCTTCCTGCTCCCACCACTCCTTCACATAGGAAGATGGAATGAGGGGATGATTGTTCTCAAGAAACTCCCCATAGGGTATGAGAAGCTCACCCACATCCACAACCTCCACGATTCTGGGATAAATTTCCTTGGCCTCTTCCCAGCTATTTACCTGCACCAGATCTCCATTGCCCAGAAGTACTATTGGACCCTCAATACTATCACAGGAGGTTATTCCACCTGCTTTGCCCGGCCGTTCAAGCTTGAGCTGCGTACCTATGGCAATAAACTGATTTAATATGTACATTGTTGCAGGATTTACACTTATGGTGGCCAGACCACCTGCTCGACATCTCCCATATCTCAGTCGAAAACCTCCAGGAACCAGAGGATATGCAAAAATTGGTCTTCCTGCAATTACATCCTTTATGTATTTAGTTGAAGGCTTAAGCTCAAAGGTATCCTCCTTAACTTCGGGAATTAAGGCATTGAGCCATTCCCAACCATCTATTTTCAAAGCATCAACATAGGCCTTAATCTTCTTTGTTTTTTGTAAAAGCCCCTCCGCAAGAACTAAGCACATCCCTCCTCTCACCTTATTTGTATCTATCCTTGGCAGGTCCCTGTAGCCACTCACCTCAATACTCTCCGTTCCCTCACCATCTATGCACACTGGACAGTTCTTAACCACAAGTTCTATTTCTTCGTTGGTGGGTCTATATTGAAGATGATGTTTTCTGTCATATAGCTGTATCTCCTCCTTATATCTTTCAATCTCCTCCTCTGTGGGCTTGTACCTGTCTATCCCCAAGGTTCTTCGAACCACATCCGCTATCAACACACTCAATGCCTGTGCAGTTCCTCCAGCTCCCCTTATTGGACCTGCATAATATATGCTACAATACTCACTTCCATCAAAATTCTTCTTTATCTTCACCGATGCTATACCTTCCAAAGGTGCAACTAGAATACCTTCTGTAAGTATTGCAAGGCCAACACGCACTGCCTTATCAAGGGCTTCTTCCTTCTTCTCAAATCTTTTGGCAACATTCTTTGCCATTAGAAGAGCAACCATACCCCTATCATACTCCCTGCTTAATTTCCTTATTTCCTCTGCAATGCCCCTAACTCCAGTAAGCTCTTCAACCCTCGCAGCAAGATCCTTTGCCCTGGGTATCTCAACAAAGGGCTCTGGATCTAGGGCCATTTTCCTTGCTTCTCCAGCAATGCAATAACACTCATCCGCCTTCTTTTCCAGCTCCTCAAAATATTTCTGCATCTCTCTGCTTATTTCCACCATTCCTTAATCCCTAAGAATCAATCAATTATAATTCTTTTCATTACCGAAAATTTTATCATGTTTGGTAAACTACCAGAATTTGCCCATTGATTCCATTGGAATGGGACATAATGTTATTCTCCTTGCCCAAAGACAATCACCGCATGATGGTTCATTGCCCCAGCAATCTCTTCTCGTATCCTCAACATAGGAGCATGCTTCAACAAGAGGACAATCTGTGCATGAAGGATATATTGCATTCTTAACTATGAACCTGAACCATGCATAATCCTCACTACTCCATATTTCTCCCAGACTCTTCTCCTTTATATTCCCAAAGGAATGGGCATATACCATCTTCTTCCTTCCAAATACAAATTCTGGATAGGTATGAAGAAATCGATAACATGGGGAGACCTCACCATCCCAGCGAACAACGGCAACCTTCTTTTCCACAAAATCGCAGTGCCTCTCTGTGCGTAGCCTGAATTCTGGAATGTGGAGATAAAAACCACTGTAGGCCCTTCTTCTTAATTCATCCAGATATGGCTCAATATCCACACTTCCATCATAAAGGATGAGCTTTGCATGCCTCTCATTCACAGGTATGAGATTGGAAAAGAGAAGTGCATCTATGCCATATTCTCCCAGAACCCTTGCAATATTTCCCATGTCTCTATAATTCTCCTTTGTCAAAACAACCTCTACACCTATGTGCGGCAATTCACTCTTTCTCCTTCTCTTCCTCTCCACAAGTTTTTTTATCCTTTTAAGCGTCACTCCTGGAACGATGTGCCCTATCTCGGTGGGCTGAACAGGCAGGGAATCAAAGGAGAGATATATTAAATCCACAGGCATCTCAACAAGTTGTTCCATCATCTTATCGGTGAGAAGAAAACCGTTGGTGGAGAAACCAAGAGCATGGCCTCGCTTTTTCACCTCCCTCGCCATATCCATGAATCTTGGATGCACTGTAGGCTCCCCTATACCTCCAAAATAAACCAATCTCAAATCATCAAATTCTGATGCGTCATCCATAAGCTTTATAAAAAGAGAATAGGGCATATCTCCCTCCTCATCTTCCCAGTATTGCTTGAAGCACATCTCACACTTGAGATTGCATCTGTTGGTTATCTCAACATACAGATATCTCATATCCCTTCTTCTGGGTATGTTTATGATAGCATCATCAAAATGAAATGTGTGCATCATCCACCACCAACCGGCGGGAATATTGAAATTTCATCCTCCTCTTCTATTTTCGTTTCATAACCCTGCAAATCAAGTACATTGCGGCCATTCACCAGAATCATGTTTTTCCTCTCCATCTCTTTCCTGAATCTTTCTCCATACCTGCTGTAAAGAATCTCAAGAAGCTCCTTTATATTTTTCACTCCTTCCACATTTATTTCCCTAACACCTGTAATATCGCGAAGTGTTGCAAAGAATTTTACCCTCGACATAAAAATCAAAAAAGGGTTAGAGATATTCCTCAAGCCCAAGCTCTTTTATTTTCTCCTCGGGAATTGTTCCATCCGGATTCCAGCCTCTTAGGGCATAGTAGCGGGGAAGCATCTCCTTTAAGCGGACAACATGACCCTTATTTGGACCTTCAGGCATTGGCTCATCTGTTAGGCGCTTTGGTAGAGTATCATCCTTCTCCGGATTCAATCCCGCTTTAAGGTTGAAAAGACGCTCTGCATTCCATATTCTCTCTCCAACTTTAAGCCATTCCTCCGTGGTGAAATTATAGCCGAAGGCAGCATTAAGCAAATCTCTGTAATCATCACCTCCAAGCCCGAAGGTGGTGAATACACACATCCCTGCAGCGTCTATAACCGCTGTCAGATCCTGGAATAGGATGAGCATCTTCACCTTCTCATCACTTATATCATGCGGGTCCATCTTGAAAGGATAGCCCAAGATTTCTGGAGAAATCAAGTATGCCTTTATGTGATCGCCTCCGCGATTATCAGTGGCATAACCCAATCCGTGACCTTCCGCGCCTCTTGGATCATAAGCAGGTAATTCTTGCTTCTTCACACCCATAAAGCAATCCAGGCATCCATATTTCTCAGCGAGCCTGTATCCTCCTTCAGCAAGAATTGATCCGAATCCTTCACGCCTGGCAATCCTCGGAATATAGTAATGAAGCACCTCTGTATTTCCCCATCTGAAGGGTGGAGCATCTCCCAGGTCCTCTTGCTTCAGAAATCCCCTGTCATATAATTCCATAGCAGTGGCTAAAGTGCCTCCAGTGGATATGGTATCCAGGCCAAAATCATCGCACATGTGATTTGCCTCAATTATGCTTGCCAGGTCATTTATTCCAAGATTTGCACCCAGTGCCCATGTACTCTCATATTCCGGTCCTTCAGTCTCACCAATCGTATCCATCTCATTTACCCTTCCACATCCAATTGGGCACGCATAGCATGGCTTGTTCCTCTTCAAATATTTCTTTGACATCGCCTCTCCGCTCTGTTCCTCTGCATACTTGAACTGCCCATAGCGGAAATTCATTGTTGGATACAATCCGTTCTGATTTATTATATTAACAAGAATTGCAGTTCCATATGCAGGCAATCCCTGCCCGGCTACAGGATCATTCTTCAGTATTTCCGTTTTCTCACGCATAACGCTTATGAACTTCTTTCTATCTATTACCTCAATCCTCTTGTGGCCACGAACCACTATTGCCTTCAGTTTTTTGCTTCCCATAACAGCTCCAACACCGCCTCTCGCTGCAGCACGATGACCATTGTTCATTATCGCTGAGAATCTCACCAGATTCTCTCCTGCAGGACCTATGGATGCTATCTGCACATGCTTATCTCCAAATTCCTTCCTTAGGATTTTCTCAGTCTCGCTCACTCTCTTGCCCCAAACATGGGTAGCATCCCTAAGCTCAACCTTTTCATCCTCTATTCTGAGATACACAGGTTTCTCGCTCTTTCCCTCCACAATGATCATATCCCAGCCAGCCATTTTTAGTTCCGCTCCAAAGAATCCGCCTGAGTTGGCCATGGCTATGAATCCTGTGAGGGGACTCTTTGTAATAACCATGTATCTTCCACCTGTTGGTGCCACAGTGCCAGTGAGCGCTCCTGTGGAGAATATTAACTTATTTTCCTCACTGAAGGCATCAATCTTCGGATCCATCTCCTTCAGAAGGTAGTGGATGGCAAAACCTCTCGTTCCAAGCCATTTCTTCACAAATTCCTCTTCGAATTCCTCAATACTTATCTTTCCTGTGCTCAGGTTCACTCTCAATATCTTACCCCAATATCCGTACATAAATTCACCCCTTGCATGATATAGTATATCCAAGGAATAAAAGTAATTTTCCACATGCTTATTTAAGCATAACGAATTCTGAAAATTTTACACGATAAAAATTGGAAATTTTGGTAATTACCCTCCCTTAAAATATCGGTTTTTCGATATCTAAAGATATCTGAAAAATTTTCGAGCTTGAGATGCTTTTACTTAATTTTTCCTCTCTAATTGAGGAGTTATGCAGAATACCCGCAACCTGCTCCCCGCATTCAAAAAATTTATAGATTAGCAGGAGATATGGAGATTATGCTTGAGATAAACCTGCCAGATTATGCTGAAGAAACAATAATAAGATTCATAAAAGATTTTGCAGGAGATAAAAAAGTCGTGATCGGTATAAGTGGAGGGCTTGATTCCTCTCTCGTGGCAAAGCTATGTGTTATGGCTCTGGGAAAAGAAAAAGTGCTTGGAATTCACATGCCCGAAGATGCCACACCCTCTCAAGATACTGAGGATGCAGAGTTCATGGCCAGAGAATTGGGAGTCGAGTTCAGGGTGATCCCCATTGGTGAAATTGTCACCCTGATAAAAGATAAGATAGGAATAAACAAAAGGATGAGCGTGGCCAATTTAAAGGCTCGTGTGAGAATGAACATCCTTTATGCTATAGCAAACGAAGAGCAGCGTTTGGTGGCAGGAACGAGTAACAAGAGCGAGTTGCTTGTGGGCTATTTCACAAAATATGGAGATGGGGCAAGCGATTTTGCACCTATAGGAGATTTGTATAAAACACAGGTGAGACTTCTTGCTCAACAGATTGGAATTCCAGAAAGAATAATAAAAAAAGCTCCGAGCGCGGGACTCCTTCCAGGACAGCTGGATGAGGAGGAGATGGGAATAGATTATCAAACTCTAGATAAGATTCTCTATGCCATGGAACTCGGATACAGTAAATCTGACATTGTAAACAATCTGAATATCTCCTCCGAACTTGTGGAGAAGGTATTTGATATGCATGAGAGAAGCAGACACAAAAGGGTATTGCTCTACATTCCAAAAATTGGAATTAGAACGGTGAACACTGACTGGAGGGAATAGGAGAATAATCATAACAGTAGAAACATCTGAGCATGGGGCACACCTTCTATTTTTATGATACCATCCTCATCAATATATCCTTCCCTTATGGCCAGAGATATAACATGCTCGCCCACAAGATTTGCAATGGTGGCAAGCTTCATGGAGTTTAGAAATGTTTTATCACTCACATACGATTCAAAGTAAAATTCCTTTTTGACCTCGAGATGAAGCTCGCCCTCCTCGAATTTTTTACCCAGAAGCTCTCTATCACAGGCAGCCACCACGATTTCACCACGCACACGGTAAATTTTCATGGCTATCTTGTGCTCACACATACTTGTATACCCCGTTTCTCACTTCTCTTATCAATCCCTCACGATGCATCTTTTCAAGGATTCTCAGAGCTTTCATTTCCTCAATACCTATTTTCTTTGCTTCCTCAAGAATTTCATCTTCTTGAGCAAAACCTTTCTCATCTATGAGCTTTCTCATAATCAAGTCTATCTTTTCCATAACACTCCTCTGCCTGGAGCTTATTCCAGTGTAAAGCAAATCTGCGTCTATTATTCCCCCCTCAGTTGAGGCTTCCTTTAAGAAATATTCCACTATCCTTATAGCCCTCTCTGCATCTTCCCTGGTTACAACATCACTCAACCTTGCTCTCGCAGAGGCTTCTGCCAGCCTTATCATGGCCTCAAGCTGTCTCGGAGTTATGGCCACAGCATGCGTCTCCTCATATAGCTTTCTCGTCTCAACATATTTCTTCTCCAAGAGACTCATGGCCTCATCACTTAACTTTGGAAATATGTTCCTCTTTGCATATGCCACATACTTGCGGAAAAATTCCGGATCTATTTTTGGAGTATAATCTTCCACAAGGATATTCTCCTCCTCCAGCTGAAGCATCTCTCCTACAAGGTGGGCATTCAAAATGTGTTTTGCAAGGGCCCTATCCTTCTCTGGATTGGGAACATCCACTATCTTGAATATTACATCGAATCTTGAGAGTAGAGGAGTTGGTAAATCTATCTGCTCTACCAGAGGACGATTTGGATCAAACCTTCCGTATTTGGGATTGGCTGCCCCTAAAATGGAGCATCTCGCCATAAGTGTGGCATATATTCCCGCCTTTGTCACCGCGATTATCTGCTGCTCCATGGCCTGATAAATGCTGTCCCTATCTGTGGAACTCATCTTATCTATCTCATCGATGGCTGCTAGACCCATATCCGCGAGAACCAATGCTCCCGCCTCCAGTGTCCACCTTCCACTTTCATCCCTAATGGCTGTGGCTGTCAATCCCGCAGCTGATGATCCCTTGCCCGAGGTATATATCCCACGAGGTGCAAGTTGTGCCATGTATTGCAGTAGCTGCGATTTTGCAGTACCAGGATCTCCCACAAGTAAAATGTGAATATCGCCCCTTATCCTTGTGCCATCCTTCATCTTCTTGGGAACACCGCCAAACATCTGAAGTAAAAGAGCCTCCTTTTCAATTTTCATCCCATAGATGGTGGGAGCAATGGTATCTCTGAGTCTCTCAATTATATCTCCCTTTCTTGCCTCCTCCTTGATTCTTTCCTCATCCTCCTCTGTGATTTCTATGCTTTCCAATTCTTTCTTCTCCTTATCTATGCTCACAACATCCAGAAAAATGTCAAATTCTGTGGTTTTCACATTCCCAAACAATCTTCTTTCTCTAGGCCTCAGAATTCCATTAAGCACCACTCTATCCCCGGGAACAAGTATGCCAGCAAGATCATCTTCCACATATGCAGATAATCGCTGAGGCTGTTCTCCACCCCTTAAATTCTCCGGATTTTCCTGAATCTCTACTCTCTGGGTGTCCACAAATATTGATTTTTCAATGCTCAGTCTAAATTTTACTGTGGGGCGGCTCTTTCCGCAGTGAGCACATTTGATAGGCTCCTGCAACCTGGTGCCTTCCTGAAACACATATGTAATATTCCCACAGTCACTGCATATAAACGCACCTATCTTTAGTTTTGGCCTTACTTCAGTTGCCCTTCTTATTATTCCCTCAATGCTTATAAATTGTCCAAGATGAACGCTTCGGAGATCTCTTATATCTTTTCTCCTATCCTTTGGTAGAGTGCTTACCCTCAGATGAATCTCAATATCCTCATTTATGTATTCCCTTATTGCCTCCTCTCCTTTGCTCAGATATATTTCAGGATACTTCAGAAAATCCTCGGCAAAGTTCGGATTGTATTCAACCATATCTCCAAATTTCACAACCAGACTTCTCTCATCAGGATACTCATCCATGATCCTGGATAAGCTCAACCCGTATTCAGTTCGCGATAAAAAATCCAGCCATAGAGACTTTATTTCCTCCTCGGTATATCTCATCATTCACCCATGCTAATTAAAGATAAAAAGATTTTACCCTGAGCATGCCGCAGGCTCATCCACCCAGCCCATGAAGAATATTGCACCAGTGCTTCTATCCTCTATGATGAATAAGAAAGGATGATCCACCCTGAATTCCACATGTGGTAACGGGGGAGGAATTGCGCTGTAAATGGGTATCCCTGTGACTGCCGCTGCCTCCGTACCTTTTTCATCCACCGAGATATAGGTTTCATGGAAGACATCACTTGCAAATATACCCCCAGGACCCATATCACTGAGATCTGCTGAAGGATTAAACACCTCCCTTATCCCCATCCCTTCAAGAATGTCCTTAACACTGAACTTCTCATCCAGTTTGAATTTTGGAAATGATACATTCGCCTTCACCAAATGCAGTTCTCTCCTCCATTTCTCCAAATTCTTCAGAGATATGTTAAGCGTGCTTTTCTTCGGAAGAACTATGAGCATGGAGAAGTTACCTCCTTTATAGGGCATCTCCAGAACTTGGGTATCGTTATCCTCTGTATATTTGAACTCTTCAGATATGTGCATCATATCCACCATGATCCTTCCAGAAGAAGAATAGAAGGGTTCCTTTTTCGTGAGACTCTCGTTAAATTGATAACTCCAGAACCCATGGAAGTATATGGCATTTACTAGCACCGCCACAGTCGCCGGAGTAATAGATTCTGGAGAAAAGAAGTTCTTTATCTTTCCATTGGTCTCATTTTCAATCCACCCGTTTATTATATCCCTCGCCTTTTCCGGTGCTCCTCTGAAATCTAAAAGCTGAAAGTAAGCATAATAAAATTCCTTCAATATCTCTATGTATCTCTCCTTTACTGGAAAACCTTCCTGCACCCACAGGGAATTGGCTATTTTTAAAGTATAATTTTCTGTATGATTCCCAAAATTCTCCAAAAACCAGTTTATATTCTCCCTCAAAAGTGACTTGTTCTCTGGAAAATGCATGACCTCTGCTATTTCTTCTGCCATGCTTCCATTCGCCCCCTCATAGAGCATCGCCATCGCAAGCCAGATACTTAAAGGAGATAGAAGTATATTTCCCTCTTTGCTCACACTTAAATTACTTAAAAGCTCAATTCCAAACTCTGCGGATGCAACAGCAACATTCTTCAAATTTCTCTCAGAAACCCCTTCCCTATCATTCCACCTTATTTCCACTTCCCCTGGCTGTGGTTCTATTCGAGAAATTGTAGTTTCATTAACCATCTCCTGAAACATAAATGCGCCTAAGAGCAGAGCCACAATCAGAATTATCGCAGTAGCGGAGAATAAAGGGGAACGCATATGTAATCTAATTAATCCACATATATAAAGTTATTGTGAAAATTTTTTGAGATTTAACTTCCCTTTTTCACTCTTATCCTTTTACATCTGAGCTCTCCACAATTTACTCTGAAATGAAAAATATATTAAAGCGGAATGCTATGAGGTTAAGTGTTCATAAGCATCGTGATTACCGTGAGAAACGAGGAGAGGCACATTTCGGATTTACTTGATTCCCTGATTATTCAGGAACCTCCATTTGAAATAATAATTGTGGATGCTCACAGCGAGGATAGAACGAGGGATATAGTAAAGAAGTATCAGGAGGAGTATGATTTCATCCATCTGTATGAAAAGGGAGGGTCGAGGGGTGAGGGAAGAAATTACGGGGTGAAAAAAGCCACAGGAGATTATGTTGCCTTTACAGACGGAGATGACATAGTAAATCCCTTCTGGCTCACAGAGATACGGAGAAGTTTTAGAAAAGGTGCAGATGTTGTCGCAGGTAAAACGATTTATATTGGCTATGGACCCTGGGAAAAATTGGAGAGGGTGGAATTATTTTACAAGGGTTTTGATGTAACATTTCCCAGCTGCAATCTGGCATATCGCAAAGAACTTTTTGAGAAGATTGGTGGATTTGACCCATGGTTCATCACGGCGGAAGATATAGATTTGAATATGCGTGCTGTTGATGCAGGTGCAAAAATAATTTACAATCCCAGGGCAATAGTGTATCACAGAACGAGAGACTCTTTTTATTCTTTTGTAAAACAGGCCTTCTGGAACGGATATGGCAGGAAGCAGTTGACCATGAAACATGGAAGTTTGTGGAACAGGTACAAGCCTCAGAGAATGCTCAATCCCTCACAATTATCCTTCTGGGGCATCATAAGGCTTAGTTTCGCAATTATGGGTTATCTGGCCTGCAAACTGTATGGTGATCATCATGAAGGTTAGTGTTATAATTCCAACATTAAACGAAGAGGAAAGCATAGGGCATGTCTTGGATAAGATACCCAAGGATCCGAAATATGAGTGGGAAATAATAATTGTGGATGGAGACTCCAAAGATAGAACGAGAGAAATCGCCACAGAAAAAGGTGCAAAGGTTATCGTGGAGAAGCGTAGAGGCTATGGACGTGCGTACAAAACGGGCTTCGCTGCCGCCACGGGAGACATAATAGTAACTCTAGATGGAGACGATACCTATCCTGCGGAAAAGATAGCGGAGCTTGTGGATTATCTCTTAAGCAACAATCTGGATTTTATCTCCTGCGAGAGATTCAGCAAGATGAAAAAGGGTGCTATGAGCTTAACTCATAAGATAGGAAACAAGGTGCTCACAATTACCACCCGTCTTCTCTTCGGTGTGAATATTAAGGATTCACAAAGCGGAATGTGGGTATTTCGCCGTGAAATCTTGAAGGATTTGAATGTTACAAGCGATGGTATGCCCTTCAGCGAGGAGATAAAGATCGAAGCATGGAAAAAATTCAGATGCGAGGAAGTGCCAATTGAATATCGTGAGAGAAAGGGAGAGGTGAAGCTGAATACATGGAAGGATGGATTCCGCAACCTCTTATTTCTATTCAAAAAAAGATTCAAGAGAGGAGATTAGAGGATCATTTATTTTTGTGCATTCTCATTATTCCCAGTATAACAATTAGGCCTATTATTATCAGTGATGTCATTTCCGGAATCTCGGCTCCCGCTATGGGATAATTATCCTGGGAATTAGCAGAGCCATCTATGAGATATGGCTCATCCACGATTCCATCATGATTGGCATCCGGGCCTCTCCAGTCCTGCCAGTAATTACCCTTTCCATTATAATCCCAGTAGTTTTTCTCTCCAGAATCATAGCCCTGTATTCGAGAGGAGTTATATGCATCTCCGCTTTGATGATTGTAGTAGAAGCGATTATCGTAGATTGTGTTGTGATACCCCATCATGTATACTCCATAGAAAGAGCAGTTCTCGATTTTGTTGGAATATATCCAAGAATTGTTTGCCTTGCTCTGAAAGAAAATGCCACTACCATGGGAGTTTCTTATGATGTTGTCGTATATCTTCACATTCTCACACTTATTCGCACTAATTATGGGACTTCCTGAAGAGAGGATATTATCGTGTATCTCTATATTCTTTGCTATGCCGCTCGTGAGAGGATATATGTAAATGGCCTTCTCTCCGTTGACAGTGATGTTGGAGTTGTAAATCTCTATGTGATCCGTACCTCCTCCCACAGTCAATCCGGAGAGATAGGTGGATATTTGTATATGGCAATCCGATATAGTCAAATTGTTAACCCTAGTTAGATAAATGGAGCCATTTTTAATAGTCTCTCCCTCTATTATTGAGTGTGTCAAACCTCCCCATATGGAGTTTCCCACCTCTTTGTAATTATTATCCATAATCTTGCTTCCAGAGACGCCTCTGAAATCCAGACCATATATGCCATGCTCAAAATTGTTGGTATAGATGGATAATGTGGTGCTATCCACTGCCTTTATACTGTACCAGAGATAGCTGAAATTGTTGCTGTAAATTGTGAGCGAAATAGAATCGCGAGCATATACCCCGTAGGTATCCATATCAATTCCCTCACTGCCTGTGTAAAAGGTATTGTGATGCACAGTTATCCCGTTGGAGGAGTGAATTTTGATTCCATACTCGCAGTAGGAGAAGTTGCTGTTTGAGATGTAAATTTTGGAGGAATATCCTATCAGAATCGCCACCGCGGTATGAGCTATTCTCTCTTCATTTATTTTCATATTTGTAACATTGCCAAGGATTACCTGACCGGCATCATTTGGGATTTCTCCATTTCCAAAATCAACATTTTTGTAATAATACACAGGCTTTCCATTCACAAGATTATCCCTGCTTATATTCTGGGTTGTGAAGGCTGTGAAGGAAGAGATCAAGAATCCCCCGTTGCTGAATGTGTTATTGTGGTACTCGCCGTAAGAGGCATAGCTCCCATAGAGAAGCAGATCACTTCCTGTCATCTCGTTTTTCTCTACAGTTACATGAGACGCTTCGATCACCATTCCTTCCTGACTGCTTTCAGAAATGGTGTTCTCGGAAACTCTCACATAATCACTGGTTATGTAAATTCCCATTGAATTTCTGGTGCAGGTGTTATCATATACTGAGAGAGATGGAGATTCTGCAATCCTTATGCCAATATAGTTATCGTGTATTCTATTAGATTTTACAGCTCCATGCGTTACATTGTAGAGATTTATTCCCTCACCCCAGTGATATTTGGAACCTGCAGAGCTGCTCTTCACTCCGTATACTTCGCAGTTTTCAATGATGAAATACACGCTAACATTTCCAATGTATATACCCCATAGGTATCCACTGCCATCTATAACATACCCTGATATTATGTACGGATGAAATATGCTACCATCTCCGGACCAGCCCTCAATACTGGCCATGCTCAGAAACTCTCTCTCACTGTCGATTTTTATAGGCTCGTCAGCGGCCCTAATCTCTATGGAGGATGCTTCAGCCCCGAAGATGGGAGAAAGCAGAAAAACACCCATAATAAATAATAGAGTGCATATTTCCACCTTCAACAATTTACGCCCCAATTTCTTAAACATACATTTATATGAATGCATGAAAGTATTTAAAAAGGAGGGCGAAAAATCTAATAAAAAGTTTAATAAATTTACTCGCCCTCTATTCTCGGTGCCAGAAGATAGGTTGCACGACCATTGGCAGATACAACATCGAATTCAATCTTTATGGGATAATCCGTACCCATGTAGATTGTGAGATAATCTGCAGAGTCCATTGCCTTCACAAGCTTGAGAAGATAATCCACAGGATACATGCTCTTAACTGGCTCATCGCAGGATAGTTCCTTAAGCATGTCTTTGGGGATGGATAGCCTGGCAGAATCTTCATCTCCCTGGGTAAACATCTCAAACTCACTTGGAGTTATTCTCAAGGTTATATTATCCGATATACTCTCCGCAGCCTTTATTCCATGGGCAAATTCATCCACAGGAATCACCACCTTGGCAGGCAAAACGAGATTTGGTACCCTGGGTACGCTTAAAGCAGAGGTATCTATTAGAGGCATGCTTCTGGTGAGATTTCCTATAAGGAATGTGAGTTTGTTTCCATCTTTAGAAATCTCCACCACTTCACCAGAAGAGGCCAGCTTAAGAATATCCTTCACCTTATCAAGATCCACGCCCAGTTCCTCTTCTTCCTTTACATCATATTCCAGAAATGCCTCCTTGCCCACTTCAAGAACTATCATTGCTACATGAGCAGGATCCACTGCCTTAACACTCATCCCCTCACTGCCAAATTCAAATTTTGCCTCTGAGACCAGGGTGAGCAGAAGATTCGTAACCTCCTTCATATCCTTAACATTCATCTTCACTCGCATATTAATCCCTGATTATTGGTATTAGTTTTCACATTATAAATTTTTGCTCTTATCGTTACCCATGCTCTCAACTATGTTTTCAACATCACTTATATGCAATTCCACAATGAATTCTCTCCACATCGGATCATTTCTGAATCTCCTAATACATTCCATCTCCGATAGATAATGTGCATCTTCAACCTCATACCCCATGGCCCGGAACTTTATCTCCTGCAACTCGTGGAAGAGAATATATTTTTCATATTTTCTCCACTTCTCAGAAACCCAGATCTCGTTGGCTGGTATTCCCAGTTTTATACCCGCAGGATTTGTTATTCTCTTTCCCCCATAAATCACATTGTAGGTGGCGTTGTAGTCCTTCATAATCTCATGGGGCTTGTAAATCACCCTGTAACCAAGAGATTCTATCTCCTCTCGAATATCTTCATTCATACAGAAGGAAATGAAAAAGGATAAAAATTATTTCTCCCCAAGAACCTTGAGCAGATTGTCCACAACCTCATGGAATGCTTTAGCAGCCTCCGATTCAGGGTACTTCATAACAAATGGCTCTCCCTCATCACCGCATTTCACGATTTTTGCATCCATCGGTATGCTTCCAATGTATGGAACATTGTACTTCTCAGAGGCTTTCTTTCCACCACCATGACCAAATATCTCACCGCTCATGTTTTCCACTATGCCTATAACCTTCTTCTGTAGCTGCCTGGCAAAATTAATTGCTTTGGTGGCATCAAGAAGTGCAACTTCTTGAGGAGTGACTACTATGAGCACACCATCGAGATCAGGTATTAGCTGAGATACACTCAGAGATTCATCTCCCGTACCTGGAGGCATATCCACTATGAAGAACTCAAGATCACCCCATTCAACCTCATCCAGGAGTTGCTGAATTGCCTTGTGCTTGAGCGGTCCTCTCCATATAACAGGTAAATCATCCTGAGGCAGAGCCATCTGTATGGATATTACCTTGAGATTTGGAATTGGCTCAACAGGAACTATCATATTCTTCTCATTCACCTCGAGCTTTGCATGCTGCACTCCAAGCATCTTTGGAACATTGGGACCATGAATATCTGCATCAAGAAGTCCCACTTTGTAACCTTTTAAAGCAAGAGTTACCGCAAGATTAACTGCCACTGTTGTTTTGCCCACTCCCCCCTTGCCACTTAGAACCATTATCTTGTGCTTTATCTTCTTCATCTTCTCTGCAATTCTTCTTTCAATTTCCTTCGCTTGAAGAATGCGCTGTCGCATTTCGTCGCCTTTCTTTATGTATTCTTGATCTGTCATATCGACCACCGAGCCTCCATGCTCTTTCCATATTTTATAGTTACTGGACAGCTATGGGTAGTTTTCAATATACTCCTCATATAAATCCTCAAAAAGGATTGGGGCAACTTCATATGCAAGTTTAAGCATGCTTCTAGCTAAAGCTCTTATCTCCCACTGTGCATCAGGTGCACATCTCAATTTTATAAAATGCCTCAACTCTCTTGCATTCATCGTGATTATTATCTTCGTCTCTATCCCTTGAGGAAGTACAAAGCGGGCATCTTCCTTCCTTATGCCTCCCTCAACCATCCTTCGATAGAGATTTGATGCCCTTTCAAGAATTTCAAAATATTCTTTCTCAAACTCTGTGCCAAATATGCTTTCCGGTACAATGAATTTGGGGTTGCGGAGCTTAACATACCTCTGACTCTGCTGCGTGTAACTGGCCAAACGATGCCTTACAAGCTGATGAGAGCATACCCTGGATATACCCTCAACACGATATGTGAAACACGCATGCTCAAACACACTTTCATGCCCCAGCTTTTTCAAAAGCAATATGAGATGTCTCACCCTCTTTTCATTCAGCTCCCTAAATTCTGGAGCATGGGATATTGCTCCACTCTCAGCAACTAACTTATCCACATCGCCCTCTCTTGGCATAGAATATGCTATAAGCTCCACCTTGAGACATTGCGAACCCCTGCATATTTCCATACTGCGGAATGCTCTTACTCATTTAATTATTTTTCCCAATCTCCCACAGTTTTAACCATGGATTTTTCCATCTCTTATCTCCAGAATGCGGGAAGCATACTTTTCCAGCCTCAAATCATGGGTGGCTATTATTATCGTCTTACCTTCATCGTTTAATTTTTTGAAAAGCTCGATGATCTTCATTCCTGTTTCTGTGTCAAGCTCTCCTGTTGGCTCATCTGCCAGTATAATTGGTGGGTCATTTGCAAGGGCCACCGCAATAGCTACCCTCTGCTGCTCACCACCACTCATCTCGTCGGGATAATGGTTTTTGCGATCCTCCATACCCACCTTCTTTAAAAGTTCCATAGCCCTACTTTTCCTTTCATTTCTCGGCACTCCAACAAACTCCATGGGCAGCATAACATTTTCCAGGGCTGTGAGCATGGGCAAGAGATTGAAAAACTGGAATACCATACCAACCTCCTTTCTCCTATAGTTGGTTAGCTCCTCATCATTGAAATTCACTATGTTTTTCCCATTCACTACTATCTTACCCGCAGTGGGCCTATCTATCCCACCTACAAGATGAAGAAATGTTGTTTTTCCAGAGCCACTTGGCCCAACAAGCAGGGCCATCTCTCCTTTCTCTATTCTAAGTGAGACATCCCTTATCGCTATAACCTCTATTTTTCCCCGTCTGTAAACTTTTATTAAATTCTCAATATCGATCATTACATTTCACCTCCCATACTCCGAATAATAAAATCTACCTTCACACGCGAGAAGATCAGGGAGAGAAGATACTGTGCCATCAGATATATGCCAACCAGAATTATTGTGGTTAGTGCAAAAAATTTCCCCACTGTGAATGCTGGAGGCAAGTGGTTTGAGGTTTCCAATGTAATTATTGTATAGGCCAGACCAAAACCTACTAGTAACCCTATCCCAAGAGCAAGCAGTATTACACTCCCTCCTTCAGTTAAAAGCATTAAAGATAGTTGATGTTTCTTTGCTCCACGAACCTTGTAAAGTGCTATTTCTCCTCTACGATTCATATAAAGAGAGTATTGAACTACAAAAATAGCTACAGCGCCGAGAATTATTAAATAAAGGAGAATGGTATTTATAAAAGAGAAGAGCATGTGAAGATCCGAACTCTCTACATTATTCCAAGAAAGATAATCCACACCAATTTCCTTTATTCTATTTTCAAGCATAGCTATATTTTTTGCCCTGAGTATTGCGTAGGAGGCATTTCTTACATCCGCATCTTTGCTGTCCATCAGTATATCCGCCATCCCGCCATAGCTAGGAATGCCAGGGAATGAATAGGCTATGAAAGATACCTTTGCTTCCCTTATCCCACCATCTATTGTGGGCACATATATGGTATCTCCCACAGAAAGATGATGTTTCTTAGCATATTCCACAAGTATTCCCACACCATTTCTATCCATAGAACCTTCCTTTATAAAGGCATCGAGATGATAAACTGAGGATGAGTAGTTTTTGAAATCCGTGAGAAATAGGGTATATTCTCCAACAGAGAACTCCCTCACATATGCCACTGACTTCACAAGAGAGTCATCTTCCAGTATTCTTTTCAATGTTTCATTATTTTGCAGATACACCTTGATATCGCCTCCTACCCTGTAAATTACATTCAATTCCTCAAGCCTCTGCTGTGAGTCCATTGTCACAGAGAGAAATGTGGAAAGCGTGAGAAGGAAGGCTATGATGAATGCAAGATATGCAGTCCTCCTGGGCTCTCTTTTCAAACTTCTTGCTGCAATCTCTCCTGAAACTTTAAAAATTTTGCCAAGGCCACGAGTAATGGTCTCAATGGGTCTGTGAAATCCCATGGTAAGAAGCCGGGAGGTTGCCAGTGGAAGCATCACCAGAATGAGGGGGAACATGAAGATGAATGTGAAGGAAATTATCATTGCTATTATTGTTATGAGATTCAATCCACCTTCAAAATCTGCAGTTTTGAATATGTAAATTCCCAGAATCAGATAACCCCAAAGTACAACTACCCAAACTATATCCTTCTCTTTGCTGTACTCCACCTTCCTGAAAGTCTGAGAATAATGGGATATGAGTTCAAGTAAAGAAGTCTGAGAGATCTTCTTCCATGGCCTGTAGAGAGCTATGAAGAATAGGAACAGAGAGATGATGACGGAAGAGAGTATGTACCAGATATTCACATCGTAGTAAAAGTATGGAAGATGGAAAAAGATACGATTGGATAAACCGCTTATAAATTCACCCAGGGCAAAACCAACCAGACCTCCTGCGATGGAGTAAATTAAAAATTCCAGCATTACAAGCTTAAATCTCTGAAATTTTGTTGCACCTCTTATTCTTATGATTCCAAACTCTCTTCTTCTCTCATAAAGCTCTATTTCTATGCCTATCTTTGTTAGATAGATTCCCATCACTATTACAGGAAGAGAAAATATCAAGGTAGCTATCGTTTGAAAAGTATCTGGGTAAGGTTCAACCATGATCTCTCCCTGCACAGTGGATGCATTAAAAGAGTAAAGAATATCATAAATCTTGTATTCTACATCCTCCATTTTTTTCCTTATCTCCGATATATCTGGGGATTTTATGAGGGAAGAAACATGGAGAGATACGAAATATTTTACCTGCTGAGGAGGTACATTTACCATCTTTCCTATCTTTTCCAGAGTCTGTGGCGAGAGAAATATTCCATCAACCTGGTAACTGGCAGAGGTGTATGTAGATCTGCCTATTATCTGAGTATAGGAGATTGTCCATCCACTAAATGATCCCGATATCTTCACCGTAAAATTATGAAGGTTGTCATCTGAGTCTAAAATCTGCAAAGTTACAGTATCTCCTATGGATACTCCATGGGTCATTGCATCCCTGGAGGATATCAGAGCCTCACCCTCTCCCGGAAATCTTCCTTCCTCAAGCTTCACATTTCTCAGATCAGTTAAAGAGAATATTTGCGTGGTCCAGTTTTCGTGCTCTCTGAAGACTTCAACAGGCATC
>JAGGTO010000117.1 GCA_021163705.1 Thermoplasmata archaeon
CCTGAAGAAGTGGTGGAATACAGAAAACTTGAAAGGAAGGTTATGGAAAAGTACAAAGAGCTGATTCCCAGGTTCCCAGCAGAGGTTATAGAAGCACTTTCCTTACCAAATTGTGGAGCAGGACATAAAACTGTTGTTATATCTCCAACAGGTGTTGTAAGGCCATGTGTGATAATGCCAGAGGACTTTATGCCTCTTGGGAATATTTTTACTGATTCCCTTGAGAAAATATTCTCATCCCCCATTATTTATAAATTAGCAAAGATTCGATGGCCAAATAAATACGATTGTGGCATGTGTAGATACGAGAAATTTTGCAGATATTGTATTTATCGGGGAATAGTTATGTATCGCTTCGGAATTCAGGACTGGGTGGCCTGCGGAGATAACTGCACATGGGCAAAAAATGTGAAAATTCAGGAAATATTACAACTTTCACAGAGGTGATGGGTTATGGAGGTACTGTTTCTTTTAGGCATCGGAATAGGTCTTCTGGCTCTCACAGAGATAATCACTGCAATTATAATCTTTGGTAGGTATATGCATACCCACAGTTACAACAAAAAATATGTGCATTTAAGAAGAGTAGGATTTGGAAGTATGAAAATTTGCCTGGGAACAATTTCCCTATTTTATGCGCTTATTTCTCTGAGTGGTAGTGGGCCATATTTGCATATCACTGCTGATGCTCACTCTGTATCTTCAATAATGTTTTTTAGTGTTCTAGGAGGAACAACACTTCTTAATGGGATTCTTTCAATAATACCAAAAAGTTTACCGAAACCAATAAGTATGCTTAAAGGTCTCTATCTTCCAATTGCACTTATGGGTTTGTTTGTAGGCTTCGGAGGTGGAATCTAGTGAGTGACAAAATTATAGTTATCAAGAATTTAAAAAAGTCTTACAAAGAAGTCAATGCTCTGAGGGGTATAAGCCTGGAGGTTAGGCGTGGCCAAATATTTGGGCTTTTAGGACCAAATGGTGCCGGGAAAACCACAACAATTGGTATACTTCTAGGTTTACTCAGGCCTGATAGTGGATCTGTGATGCTGTTTGATCAGGAGGTATTTTACAGTAATACCAAACAATTACAAAAACTAAAAGAAAAAATTGGAGTACTTCTTGAAACCCTTGGGTTGTATGAGCCTATGACTGTTTATGAGTATCTTATGTTTTATGCACGGCTTTATGGCTTGTTGGAGAGCACAGCGAAAGAGCGGGTGTGTGAGATGGTAGAGATCTTTGGATTGTCAGAAAAAAAGGGTACTCCAATAGGAAAACTATCAAAAGGCATGAAGCAAAGGGTGGCAATTGCCCGTGCATTGATTCATAATCCGAAGTTACTTATACTTGATGAACCCTCCACAAGCCTCGATCCCGTATGGCAAAGATGCTTGCGTGAACAGCTAATAAAGGCAAAAGCTAATGGCACAACAATCTTTATGTGCTCACATAACCTAACAGAAGTTGAACGCATATGTGATTATGTGGCGATAATGGGTCATGGTGTGATTAAGGCTCGAGGTGAACTTAAAGAACTTTTAAATGCCTTTGAAAAACAGATTACAATCGAGTTTGAGACTGTATCTGACCTCAAGAAAGCAGAAATTCTATTGGAATCCTCTAATTTTAGAGTTGTTTCAAAGCAGAGGAACTCTCTGGTAGTTGCTGGAAGAAATTTAAAACTTCACCAGCTTCTAGAAATACTCTATACCAATGGCGTCAAGGTTCATGATACGAAAGAGCATTTCGTAACACTGGAAGATGCCTACTGGAGTGTGGTAAGCAATGAATGAACAGATCAAGATCTTACTAAAAAAAGAACTCTCAACTTTACTGAGAAATAAGCGAATCATTTTGATAACTATGATTGTTTTACTAAGTGTCTCGGTTGTTGTACCAACTTATGTATTCAGAGAGATGGTAAAAAGTACGCCCTCAGATATTCAATCACGTTTAATAGAATTTTCTATAAATTTTTATTTACTAGTATTCATGATTCCAATATCGCTTTTCGTTGCCTACAGTGCATTCACTGATATATTCTATCGAGAAAAGCTATCAAAAACTATCACGACCTTATTGTCAGCGCCTGTAACACTACAGGAAGTTCTACTTGCTAAAGCCCTTGCAATTATAGCTGTTGCTTACCCATTTCTGATAATATCCTCCATAATCTTTCCTATAATTTTAAAGGTTACATTTCCGATGTTTTCTTTTAGTATGATCAAAATTTATACAATACTGCATTTGGTTTTAGTGTTACCACTCTTCCTCTTTGGAACGGTGCTCCTTCTTGGAACTTTAACATTCATCTCTAAAAGTGCACGGCTTATAAATCTCATATTTTTCTTCATAGTTATGGGTCTAATGTTCAGTGTCGGAAGATTGCAAAGGTTTGCAACTCAAAACATGACAAGCATAGCTTGGTATATAGCCATTTGTGCTGTTATAGTTACATCTTTAGGTATTGGTATATGGAAGCATGCACATCCAGAGGAGGTGATTACTGCATGAGAGCTTTTATAAGACGTGGGGTGGCATTTCATAAATATCCCAATGGAGGACTACTGCGAGACATTCCACGTGGGATGATTTTTCAACTCAATCTCCCGGCGGCTGAAGTCGTGGAAAAAGTCATTGCTAGAGAATCAAATATCATAAAATGGTTTATGGAGAGGTTTTCTGTAGATTATGCTACTGCAAAAAATGAGGTATATACCCTTTTAAATATTTTGAAAAAGGAGAATTTCATTACTGATAAATCTTCTGAGAGCGTCACTTTATCTCCCACACAATCAACTCCATCACTTTCAAGAGTTACATTAAGAGTGACTGATCATTGTAACCTCAAATGCATACATTGTTTTCTTGGAGATAACAGGATAAATCACTTTCTTCCTATATCTTCAATTGAAAAATTATTCTCAGTGTTTCATGAATATCGTGTCATGACGGTTTTGATAACTGGTGGAGAGCCTCTATCTCATCCACAAATTCTTGAAATTCTTAAGTTAGCTAATAGATATGCTTTACCGTTCCGACTCTCTACAAATGCTACACTGCTAAATGAGAATATTCTGAGAGAGCTCAGGACCATGCCATATTTCCATAGTATAGTTTTAAGCATAGAAGGACTTAATGAAGATCACGATAAAATTCGTGGTGTAGGAAATTTTGAACTTCTGCTTGACGTTATGAAAAAGCTCCGCAGGCATGCCATAAGATTCTCTATAAACATTACGATTAATAAGCTGAATTTTAACTATCTGGAGGATCTCGTAAATTTTGGATTAAACCAAGGAGCCTATACAGTACATCTCACCCCAATTTATCCTGAGGGGAGAGCCGAAGGCTCCCTTCTGCTCTTATCCAAAGAAGATTTACTTAAGGTATTTCAAAAGATGGCAGAGATCAAGAAAAATCCACGTATACTTCTGGGACCTGTAGATATCCCGGCCTCTTATGAGATGGAAGAAAAAGGTATTGGCATATGTAACCTGGGGAAAGAATGGTGCATAGTATATTCAGACGGCTCTGTTGTTCCTTGTCGACAATTTTATAATGAAGGATTTATAGCTGGGAACATCCTCCAACAAGATTTTAGTAGTATATGGAAACATGCTGAGTTATTCAAGAAACTTCGAGAAATTCATCCAGAAGATATTGAAGCATGTCGTGGTTGTAAAATAATAAGATATTGTAGAGGTGGATGTCGATTTCGTGCATATAAAAGAGATAACACATTCTATGGTAGTGATGATAAAATGATGTGTAATTTAAGAAGAGAATATTTCTATATAGGCTTAATAGAATAAAATTAATTACAAATAAAAATTTGTCCTTTTTGACTCCATCATAGGAATTGTGAGCACTGCTTTTCTTTAAGTACCTACCATGAGTATATATGAGTGTGGATATTATTTCGCTTGTAAAAAGGCATGGATATTGTATTCC
Organism: Thermoplasmata archaeon; assembly: GCA_021163705.1. Classification (GTDB taxonomy): domain Archaea; phylum Thermoplasmatota; class Thermoplasmata; order Thermoplasmatales; family Aciduliprofundaceae; genus S014-41. The sequence continues at coordinate 3,958 of JAGGTO010000117.1, forward strand.
TGCGCATCGCAGTTAGAAATAGAGAAGCTCAGACCAAAATGAACGCCTCCTCAGGCTTCTCCCCGAGTTCAAGCCATAATGAGCTATGAATTCTGTGATTATACCACTCCACGAATTCATGAGGGGAAGAGAATCTTTCTCTATTGAACCGCTTTGGAACTTCACTCTTCTCCCTATATGCCACTCGATTGTTTTCTTCTGAGGTAGTTCTCTTTCAGAGGGTACTCCACCCATCCCCGGAGCAGCACATCTATCACAAACACTCCTATAGCAAAGACTATAATGGAAAGCATTTTTCCCTCTATCAAATTAAAAAAGACATAAATCAAAAGAAGGGCAACCAGCGTATAAATAATTGAAAATTTTAGCCAAACTCTTTTGAAAAAAGGTTCGGGCAAGTGACATCTATAGCTGCATATCCTGTGCATCCAGTTGGAATACCATCTAAAGATGCCCTCATAATCATACTCCTCAGGATCCCTTTCGCATATCCATGGATGAAAAGATATGAAAATTTTTGGGGAGAAATAAATAGTGGAAAAGAGAATTGCAAATAGAATTGTAGATGCGAAGGTAGTGCAGAACAACATTCCCTCATTCATTTTTCCTTAACCCCCTCATTTCTTTTTTATCTTTGGCTCTTTCTATGGAGTTATAGAGATCCACCACCTTTTTCTCGACCCACATATTTAAAAATATAACTTCAATAAAAAGTCCGGGAAATAGCAGGAGAACTCCAGCAATAATATATCCGTACCAGATGGATAGGAAAAATAATCCCGTGGTTCCTGTGAGAAATAGAGCTACCAAAAGGGAGTATGCAAGCCACAATCTCTGGAATGGCTTCCATGGCAGTTTGCAACTGAAAGAAGTCATCCGAAATTTCCAGTTGGCCATCCATGCTGCAAAGGATTTATAATAGAATGCACCCGGCTCCTTACTGCATACCCAGGGATGGCGATTGGCCACTATATCCAGCCAGTAGTAGGTAGAGACAAAATCCAGAATGAATATTATAATCAGGAGTATCGCCAAAAAAGCCTTCAGACTTATCATGGTCTCACCTTTTCCAAAGATCAAAATAGTAGAGCATCTTGCAGGAGTGCTCAACCATGCTTGCCACCACAAAAGCCTCTTCCAAAATTGAGCCACGGGCAAACACGCCATGGGAATAAACCACTGCCGCCTTTCTCTCCTCCAGTGCCTTTGCTAGATTTCTCGCCAATTTTTCGGTTCCTATACCCCCTTCCACAATGGGAATATCGTGGAGAAAATATGAGCCTTCACTATCTATGGGCACAATTCTATCCTTGCCCATCTCCCTGTGGATAAGAGATTCCACAACTGCAAAGGGAGAATGATCATGAATTATTGCAAGTGCCGAAGTATTTTTGTATATTTCTCTATGAGCCGTGACTTCTGAAGAGGCTATTAAATCAAGGGAGGAGGGTTTATAGATTGAAACACGAACAACATCATCCTTTGTTATCTCATCCAGCATGCTTCCGGAGCGGGTGATGTACATGTAATCTCCAACTCGCACACTTATGTTTCCAAAATGCGAAGATACAAGACCCTGCTCCACAAGTTTGCGCCCAAATTTGGCTATTTCCTGCCACATAGGTAGGCATGCTCCTGAAAATTCTTAATTTTTACGATTTCTTTATCTTTTAGAATTGCATATCCCCATTAATGTTTCGGGAATTAAAGAGGGATTATCTACTCCTCTCTGCGCTCCTTCTTCTTTTTGTAGTAGCGATTCTGAATCCCGCCCTAATAACAAAATATCCCTATTATGTTGATTGGCATACAATTCTTTTGCTTTCATCACTTTTCTTAATAACCACCGCAATAAAGGATAGCTACTACTTTGACATTCTTGCCAGAAGATTGATCTCAAAATATGAGAATGAAAGAATACTTGCAGTTTCTCTAGTTCTAGTAGCTTTTTTTCTTTCAATGCTAATAACCAATGATGTTGCCCTTCTTATCCTTGTACCTCTCACCCTCTCATTGCAGAAGCTGATTCAGCAGGATATCCGCAAAATAATAATTTTTGAAGCACTAGCTGTGAATACAGGCTCGGCCTTAACACCCATAGGCAATCCGCAAAATATATATCTCTGGCGTCTTTGGAATGTGGGATTTCTGGATTTTATAATTCATCTTCTCCCTTTAGTTATTATTATGCTATTGCTCTTACTCCTCTTTTTATCTTTCATATTTCCCTCCAGAAAGATCCATAAAATTGAGAGTGCGGAGGCAAAAAATGAGGATAAGAGGCTTGCCTTTGCATCTCTCACACTTCTTTTATTTTTAGTGGCCTCTATGGAGCTTGGTGTTCAAATTTATTTAATACCCATAATCTTCCTATTCTATTTGATTTACAGACCCAGGACATATATGCATGTGGACTGGCCCTTAATTCTCGTATTTATCCTTTTCCTTATGGAGTTCAATGCCCTGGCCCATATGCCTTTCATATTTCATTTTTTCTCACACAATCTGAGTCCTAAGGATACCTATCTATACTCTGCCCTATTTTCCCAGGTAATGAGCAATGTCCCCTCAGCCATATTTTTTGCAAACTTTAGTAACCATTATAAAGCCCTAGTTTACGGTGTGAGCGTTGGCGGAAATGGAACTGCCATAGCTTCCCTGGCAAATCTCATAGCCCTTAGATTTGTAAGAGATAGAAAAATTTGGATAAGTTTCCATAAATATTCCGTCCTTTATTTTATTCTGAGTTTCACCATCATATACATCATTTTATTCTCACATTAGAAAAATTTATATAGTAGGAGTATTGTAGAAAAAACAAGCAGAGCATGGGTGGAATTGGCTCTGCGTGGATTTGTTCCTCCTCAAATAATTTCACAGAATTTATAAAAAATAAAGGGGGTGATTAAGTGGTAAATAATGGAATAAATAGTGGAGTATCAGTAGTGAATGTGGAAAACAGTCCATGGGGATTTGAAAGAGGAGTGTCCCATCAGGATTTTCTGGAGGTATTTAAAGGACTTCCGGAGATAAGGGCATTCCTTGAAGAAAGTAACACGCTAGAAGATGCCCGGGAAAAACTTCAGAAATTTGCTAGAGAGTTGTTATGGAAATACAAAAATGGAGAGTGTGGACTAGATCCGATTGATAGATGGCTGGCTATTGAAGCAATAAATGTATTTCTCAACATAATATCAGAATATGGAGAACGGAGGGCAGGATTCAGCACGCTGGAGTATCTATGGAAGGCAACGCTAGGGGACGAGAATGTGCTAAGTATTCTCACGGATGCATTCGTTGAAGAGTTCAGGCATCTGTTTCTAGCAATGAGCGGAAAAAGTGAATACTCAAAGGGATGGCTCGGAAGAAAAATGGATGAAATGAACCTCAAATCCGTGGATTTCAGCAAGATAAAGGGTAGAAAAGCAGGGATAATGCGCTCCAATTATCTCGATGGTGTATGGAAAATAATGAAGGAGTATCTGGAAAAATATCCATCCGGGCTGGATGCTCACATAATAAAGAGAAGGGAGAAGCAGAGAAAACTGCTGATGGATTTCTTCGGAATAGGCGAGGATGAATGGTTCGATTACCGCTGGCAGTTCTCAAATGTTCTGAAAAGAGAGCGTGGTGTTAAGATTCTCCGAGAACTGAAGGAGGAGGGGATTGTGAAGATTCCCAATGAGGATATAGAGCAAGCGGAAATTGCTGTGAAGTATCATATACCGTGGGGAATAACACCCTACTATCTCCATCTCTGGGACTTTGATAATCCCTATGTCCATGACATTCAGGTTCGAAGACAGGTGATGCCTCCTGCCTGGTATGTGAAGAATATGATAAAGCACAGGGAAGATAGGGAGTATTACTTCGATTTTATGGGGGAGCATGACACTTCGCCAATAGATCTTGTCACAAGAAGATATGTGACCATTGCAATTCTGAAGGCATACGATACCTGCCCACAGATATGCGTTTACTGCCAGAGGAACTGGGAAGTCTTGGAGCCATTCATGCCCGGTTCGTTTCCACCATGGAAGAAGATAGAGGGCACTTTAGAATGGTTTGCTGAGCACGATGCAATGGTTGATGTTCTCATCACTGGCGGCGACCCCTTTGTTTTGAGTGACCCGGTGATAGACAAGATAATGTCAAAATTTGCGGAGATGGATCATGTAGCAAATATTCGCTGGGGAAGCAGAATATTTGTCACAGTCCCTATGAGGATAACGGATTCTCTCGCAGAAATTCTTGGCTCCTACATTGAGCCGGGGAAGAGAAATGTATCCGTCTCAACGCATGTTGAAAGTGCATACGAGGTAACACCCGAAATGGCAGATGCAGCTCTGAAGATAAGAAAGCAGGGCATATACATATACAACCAGCTGGTTTATCAGAGAAGTGTGAGCAGGAGATTTGAGAATGTTGCATTGAGAATTGCACTCAAGAAGATAGGCATAGACCCCTACTACACCTTCTATCCCAAGGGCAAGATTGAGCAGAAGGATTATCTCGTGCCAATAGCCAGGATAGTGCAGGAGAGGAAGGAAGAGGCAAGATTGCTTCCTGGACAGTTCAGGACCGATGAACCGATATTCAATGTTCCACGCATGGGCAAGAATCATCTTCGTGCATGGCAGGATAGGGAACTCATAGCAATAGCCCCAGATGGCAGAAGAATCTATCTCATGCATCCATGGGAGAAGGGAATAAGCGAAACAAAGATGTACACATATCCCGATGTACCCATAAAGGAGTATCTTGATTATCTGGAGAGCATAGGAGAGAGCAGGGAGGATTACTGGACCATCTGGTACTACTACTGAACACTCACTCCCATTTCCTCTCTTTCTTCAAGTACATCCTTCGGGAGATATTTTCTGAAAGAGGCGGCAAAGAGTGTTATGGATACACACATAATAAACAGTGGAATGTCAAAAATGATTAGCGGTATGATTGCCAGAGGTGTCCCTTCCAGAAACATTATTAGAAGACGCTTATTTATTTCCACTATAATCGAAGAGAGTATGAAATAGACAGTAAAGAAACCTATGCCCTCCCATTTTCGTGTAAGTTCAAAGGATTGGGCTAAGGCGTTTAGTGGGGAGAGGTGCGTAAGCGCTATAATTCCAGGTGTCGGAAAGATGCGGTAAAAGGCATAAAACATCAACACCAGTCCTATGCCAAAGCCTACATAGAGTCCGACAACAGTAAGGAAGATGGTGATAAGGATGAAGATTATTATAAGAAAGATAACGATAATCGTGTAGATGAGATAGTGAAAATATTTGCGAATCCCAAGAGAGAGAGCCTTTTTAAGAGGTGAAGCATAGGCAAATGATGTGCCTATTGGGCTAATCAAAAGATATATCATTACAATAAGCAAGAAAATCTTATCATATGTGAGTCCCTCAAAAAATCCCAGAGAAATAAAAGTGTAAAGAATTCCAGCAGTGAAAATGTAAATTAGCAATGCAATTATCCCATCTCTAGTTTTAAGAACTTTTGCTCCCGTAAAGGGACCTGGTCGCGTGTAGAGTACATCTGCTTCAAAAATATTTTTAATCCTGTTAATTCTTTTCTTCTTAATTTTCTTAATTGAAGAACTATATTTATCTTTATAAATATAAACTTGCCGCCCATCATCCATAATAAGAAGATATGCTATAAAAATATATATTTTTCTATAGAAAAGTTGGATATGTGTCTGTCCCATTCTGAAGAAATCTATTAAATATTCGAAGAGAATTATAGTATGATAAAGGAGGTATTGATATGACCTATAAGATAGCGGTATTGCCAGGAGATGGAGTAGGCCCCGAAGTCATTGAGGCTGCCATGATTGTTCTTGACGAAGTTGCTCTGGATGCAGAGTATATCTATGGAGACATTGGCTGGGAGTTCTGGCGCAAGGAGGGAAATCCTCTGCCAGATAGAACTGTGGAGTTGATGAAAAACACGGATTGTGCGCTTTTTGGAGCGATAACATCTAAACCCAAGGAAGAGGCACAGAAGGAGCTTGCCCCTGAACTTAAGGGGAAGGGTTTGCAGTACTACAGTCCAATAGTGAAATTGAGACAACTTTTCGACCTTTATGCAAATGTCAGGCCCGCAAAGGCCTATCCCGGAAATCCCCTGAATTACAGGGATAATATAAACATAACCGTTTTCAGAGAGAACACGGAGGGGCTTTACAGCGGAGTTGAATATTATCCCGTGCCTGAAAAAATCGATGAGGCCTTCAAGGACCATCCAAGATATCAAAAGTTTCTGGGCGTGGATAAGGCGATTTCTCTGCGCATAATCTCACGCAAGGGGGCTGAAAGGATAATAAGGGCAGCGTTTGAATACGCCAAAAAGAACAATCTGAAGAATGTGACCGTTGTGGAGAAACCCAATGTGCTGCGTGAAACCAGTGGACTGTTCGTACAGGTGGCTAGGGAGATACATGAGGAGTATCCAGAGATAGAAATGTGGGAAACAAATATAGATGCTCAGGCCATGTGGCTTGTAAAAAATCCGGAAAAATACGATGTGCTTGTAACCTCCAATCTGTTTGGAGATATAATCTCGGACCTGGCATCCCAGCTCGTGGGAGGATTGGGATTTGCAGCCGCTGGAAATATCGGGGATAATTACGCCGTCTTTGAACCTGTTCACGGTTCCGCACCCAAATATGCAGGTCTTTACAAGGTGAATCCCATTGCAACAATCAGAGCAACCAGGATGATGATGGATTATCTGGGAGAGCATGAAAAGGCCAATCGCCTGGAGAGAGCGATAGAAGAGGTTGTGCGGGAAGGTAAGGTTCGCACATACGATATGGGCGGAAATGCAGGCACGCTGGATATGGCAAGGGCTATCGCCAAAAAATACTCAGAACTCTGATTTTTTTCTTTTTTAATGTATCTCTATTTCCTGCCTTATGTAGTTTATTGCGGTATCCACATTCTTTGTGGAAACTACCATGTATCCCCATTTCCCGCTCCGAAGCGTGAGTTTTAGATGCTTTGCCCCGGGAATAACTATCAGAAGAACTTTCTTTCCGTTCATCTTCCCCACTCTTATCCCATAGCCACCATATTTCCACACACTCTCCTTCATAGGTTCCACAGTCTCTATGTTCTCCCATGGCATCTTGAAGGAATACACAGGAAAGCCAACTACGAGCATATCCCCTGTCAGAATGAGACGGTACTGATAGAAACCAAAGAAGAAGAACAGAAACACAAGGAGCATGAGTATAAGAAAACTGTTGGGTGCAGGTTTAGTGCCAATAGGTGCCACGAAAATCTGATACAGAAGCATGAACAGAAAGAGCGCACTCAGAAATAGAAATATCCCCACCACAATCCAGAAAGTTATTCTCTCCTCATATATCACTGTTCCTGAGAGCTGCATCTATCCACCTCCGGTCCAGTCTTTCAGAACCTTCTTCAATATCTCGTATGCCCTGTTCACATCCTTCATATCCACATGCTCATCCTTGGTATGTGCGTATCTCAACTCTCCGGGCCCGAAAACAACGGTGGGCGTGCCCTTATCCACTAAGCTCTGAGCATCGCTCCAGCTCCTGAACCCGCCAAGCTCAGCATACTTCAAAAATTCCTTCACCCTGCGCTTTCGAGGTGATATTTCGAAGGGGGGCGATAAATCATATATCATGTGATTCACATTGTATTTGCGACCTATTCTATTGACTTCATCTATTATCTCCACCGCAGTCTGACCGGGAAGGTAAACGAAGTCCACCAGAGCTTTTGCACTCTCGGGCACAGCGAGAATATAGTCACCTCCATCGAACATCTCCACATTTATGGCAGGCTTACCCAGCAATCTGTGCTCTGCATTCAAAAATTTTAGCTTCTTTAACGCACTCAGAAACTTTATGCCCTGCCATATTGCACTCTTCTCCTCATCGCCGCAGGAGCCATGCATCGCCTTACCCCAGAATTCAAATTCGAGCTCCAGGCTTCCTGCTTCTGCGGTGCAGACCCGCAGATTTGTTGGCTCCAGAGTTACGGCAAACTCATGTGCATACTTCTCCGCATATTTTTTCGAGCCCTTGCCCTCCTCCTCCTCATCCACGAAGAAAACATAAGTTACCGGAAGCGAGTCACGGAACTCCTCTATGAGTTTGAGCATTATCAGCACACCCGCCTTATCATCCATCACTCCGCGGCCCCACAGAATTGTGCCTTCAACCTCCGGGGGAAAGTAATCGCCAACAGTATCCACATGGGCATTAACCATAAATTTCTCCTCAGGATTCACAATTATGTTGTACCTCTCTTCATCCACGGGCATGCGCTCAAAATTCACGCCCAGACTCTCAAGCTTCTCTTCAATATATGCAAGAATTTTACTTTCATAGCCTGTTTCGCTCCTTATCTTGGCCAGTTCTATGAGCTCCTCAATTTTTATCATAAATGAGGTATCTCCTTTCTTCTCTTTAATCTTTTCCATTCCATAAAAGATGCAAGAAGTGCCTGAGAGAGAGTATATATCACAAAGGCAGGAGAATATGGTATCAGCATGTTTCCAGATAACAAGAGAGAGAGCATTCCAAATGTCCCTATGAAGAGAAGAAGAGGCAGGGATAAATATGCCAGTTCTCCGTATCTTATCCTGGATGGAACATCTCTTCCTATGAGAAGTAACACAATCATGAGTGTCACTGCTGGAAGTAAAGATACGAGGAACAGGAAAAATGAAGGAAATATGAACAGAGAGAGAATGATATTCGACATCACAGCGCTCAAAAGAATACTGTAATTTTCATCATTCCTCAGGAAACGCAGGAGATAGGTACCTATCGCCCCGTAGCCCATGCTCCAGGAAAATGTATATGGGAAAGTGCCACAGCCCCCACTATTACATAATATGCAACCTCCAGTGATATATATTATAAATATCCCATATGCCCAGTAAAAAATCATCACGAATAACACCACGGCCCTTTGGTAATTCATGAGAAGAGATATGCGATTTAAGATATTATAGCTTTTCTGGTATCCTTATTCCCCAAGAAACCTTCTGATAGGGGAACCAAAGCCATAGATTAAGAGCATTATGTAAAACACCTGAAGCCCCGGCTTAAAGGACAGTGCAAATACTGTCAGTGGAGGAAACACCGTAGCCGCAAGAGAAAGGGATATCGCCTGAGAACTTGCAGTTGCTCCGAGAATAAGAATCATCCCCTGCTCGTATTTGAACTTCAAAAGTTTTGCAGCAGATACAGATGGTGACCAGAATCAATTTGTAATTTCTTCCAGCTCTTTTGACTTTTTCCACCTCCATCCCGGTAAGCATGGGGTAAAGCATAATGAAAACAGCAGTGATGCTCACGGGCATTAGATTCATATCTCTGAAATTCACAAAATGTCCTGTAAGGAGAGCAATGATAAAAATAAGGGTCACATACACATACAACTTTTTTAAGGTGAAGCAGCCACTGAAGCATAAAAATTAAGAATCAGGAGATTACTTAAACTTTGCTGAATATCTTTATGTAGAAGAGAGAGATGAAAATCTTCCTGCAAACCAGAGCGAATGTTTATAATTTCCGACACCATCCTCCGCTATGGAGTACAGGTGGAAAGTTCTAATCGTTGCCTGGTTTGTGAACCTCTCCATATGGACTGGGGATATCGTGCTTGCAGTTCTCGGTGCTCCCATATCTCGCGATTTCGGATTGGACCGCACTTACTTCTCCTTCATTCTCTCGCTTCCCATTTTGATGATGGTAATCCTAGGCGTGCCGGTGGGTGTGCTAATCGCGAAAATAGGACCGAAGAGAACCGCGCTTATCGGATTGCTTATAACTCTCCTAGCCCAGGTGCTGAGAAGCGTATCCTCCTCCACTCTGCAATTCACGCTCTTCACGGCGCTCTACGGCGTGGGCATGGCTGTGGTGTTCCCCAACTTACCGAAGATTGCTGAATTGTCGTTTCCCAAGGAGCAGCAGGGCCTGGCCGCCGGCATCTACATGTCCGGGCTGCCCTCAGGCGCTATAATGGGACTTGTGGCCTCATCGCTTCTCCTTCCCCGGATTTCATGGAGTGCAATTCTGCAGCTCTATGCTCTCTTTCTCGTAATAGGCGCGATTCTCTGGCTTCTCACCGCAAAGGACATGCCCGAAGGAAAGGTGAGCATGCTGGAAGGTTTGAAGAAGGTGTCACGTAACAAATTTCTCTGGGTGGTATCTGTTGCCAATCTCACTCTTCTCGTCACCTATTTTGGTGCAACAAAGTACTTTCCATCGCAGGAGCAGTTGAAGGAGTATCTGGGCTCCTCAGCCCCGTTCTTAATAGCTCTCATCTCCGTTGCCCTGATATTCGGGTTACTTCTCCTTCCCACCCTTTCACTCAGGATTGGAGAGAAAAAAGCGCTCATCCTGTATCAGATTCTCGTGGCTCTTCTTCTTCCCGTATTCGCATGGGCAACCATTGCCAGAAGTGAAGTGATATGGCTTCTCTCCCCACTCATAGGCGTGCTCCTGGGTGGAATAATCCCGCTCTACTTCTCATTCCTCTCCAAAACTGGCGTGGAGAGAAAGTATTTCGGCATCGCATCCGGTATATTTGTCTCGGTGCTCAACATTGGCGGATTCCTAGCCCCCATTCTATCCGAGATTATGGACTCCATGGGCGGGATATACGCTGTGGCGCTTCTCTTCTCCCTCTCCTCTATTGCCGGTGCTCTGCTCTCCTACCTCTTCCCCACCGGTAAAGGAGGAGAAGAAAAAAGCTAATCTGTAGGGAAAGATAGCCCACACCGGGCCAGGGACAGTGCACTGTGCTATCAGGAAGCGAGAGATAGAACGCAGAGCCTAGTAGAAGCGCGGATGCAGCGGGGATTAGAGAGTGGGAAAGATGTTTACTCCACAGCACACCCACATCTCTATCACCCACATTTCTCAAATGGAGGAAGAGAAAAATAGCAGGGAGAAGAGAGAATGTTATGAACGCATACGCCAATCCGGTGGTGAGAGGCGAGCTTTTCAGCACATCGAGGTACACATACTGATAGAAAATGTCCGCAAGTATCACAAACAGAAGCGTGAGGAATAGGTAGGCCAGCATCCCCGTTCTCAGAGCATTACCAATATTGAGTTCATCTTTGCAGAAGAGGCAAGAAAGAATATATGTTCCCACCGCACCATAGCACAGTCCCCAGGCATACGGATATGCAGGCACTCCGCATATCTTCGCACCGTGGCAGGAGAGGCAAGCACCGAACAAGAACATGGATACTATGCCAAATATAAGGGAATAGATAGAAATAAGGATAATGGATAGCCCAACCCTTCTCGCAGCCATAGGGGGAAATGGAATTAAGAGGTAAAAATTATTCCATTCCCCATTTAACCGCTCTGGAGGAGGTCACGATCCCTAGGACGAGCCATATGAGAAGCACAGCTACCGGATACCAGAGATTGCCCCATGTGCTCAGTCCCGAGAGCTGTCTCGCCAGTTCCGCTCCTGCAGCCGTGGGAAGCATCAGCACAAAGTATCTTGCAGGCAAAGGTATTATGTGCGCGGGATAAAAAACAGGAGGGAGGATAATCAGCATCATCTGAATTGGATTGGTTATCGCAGATATGTTTGTGGGCTTCTTTATGCGCATAACAATTGCGAGGCCCACAAAATTGCTTATAACAAGGAGGGGAGCAACCGCTATAAGCGAGGCGAGCACTATCCCCCAGGCATTCAGGAAGAATATCAGGGGCAGCATGTAGAGAAAATCTGCCACAAGGAAAATCAGGCTTGAGATGAAATATCCAAAGATGTAGTGAAATGGTTTTACAGGTGAGGCTATGAACATATCCATGGTCTTTCCCTGCTTATCCCACCCGATGCTCTGAGCAACTAAATTCACACCCATCCCCCATGAGCCTGATATGAACCACGCAACGAGAACATTTCTGAGGCCTGATATTCCGCCCCAAACGAACATCAATATGGCGAAGCCTGCCACTATAAATAAATCCTGAACGAGCCACATGGGCTGACGGCGTATCCATCTTGAGGTGAGATACGCAACACCGCTAATCTTTCCCATAGGCAACACCTCCCACAATGTAGAGATAGGTATCCTCCAGTGATGTTTCTTCGATACTCACACTCGCCGCGTCTATCTTCTCCACGAGCTCGATGCCTTCCTCTCTGCTCTCTGCGTAGATTATTTTTCTATCACCCAAATCTATGTCCTCCTTCCTTGGCAATTTTTTCGCTCCTTTTACCACGACTTTGTGAGTATAGGGAATCCTTACCCTCAATTCCTCAGGTGTTCCGCTGGCAACACTTATTCCCTTACTTATCATAACAATGTAATCTCCCAGAATTTCAGCCTCTTTCATATCATGCGTGGTGAGAAGTATCGTCTTTCCTTTCGAAGCCTCTTCCCTCAGAGATTTCCAGACCACATATCTGGCTTCAACATCCAGACCGCTTGTTGGCTCATCCAAAAATATCACAGGGGCTCCGGAAGCGAGAACCATGGCCACAGCTATCCTCTTTCTCTGTCCTCCGCTGAGCTGAATAGC
>JAGGTO010000136.1 GCA_021163705.1 Thermoplasmata archaeon
ATGATATGAGAACATCTGCATCTTTCAACGCTTCTTCCGGGCCACCCATCACATTATCGCGATTGGTTTTCCTCAGCAAACATCCTCTGTAGGGAAATAATCTGGCCAGGTCCATGTGCTGATGCAGTACCGTTGGCTCGCGATTCACCAGCTCCACAACTCTTATGTTTCCAGGGTCTACGCCCGCCTCTATGAGGAGCTTTATCACCGCATATCCTGCAGCTCCTGCACCAAAAGATGCAACGATAACATCCTCCAGTTTCTTGCCCACAACCTTCAGAGCATTTATGAGGGCAGCAAGAACCACTGTTGCCGTTCCCTGCTGGTCATCATGCCAAACAGGGATATCCAGTTCCTTGCGCAATCTGTCAAGAATATAGAAGCATTTTGGCGAGGATATATCCTCTAAGTTTATTCCTCCAAATGATGGAGCTATGAGCTTTACAACCTCAATAAGTTTATCAGGATTTTTCGTATCCACCATTATAGGTACAGCATCCACGCCTCCAAAATGCTTGAAAAGAAGAGACTTGCCCTCCATCACAGGCAATCCTGCCAGTGGACCTATATCTCCGAGACCAAGAATGCGAGTGCCGTCGCTTATAACCGCAACAGTATTGCCCTTATTTGTGTATTCATACACCTTCTCCTTATCCTCCTTTATCTCCTTGCAGGGCTCTGCAACACCAGGGGTGTACCAGACGCTCAGATCTTCCATACCTCTAACAGGAACCTTTGGAAGACTCTGTATTTTCCCACGATACTTGGCATGCAACTCGCTTGCCTTTTTTACCAAATCTTCTTTACTCATATCTGTCACCGATGTAATATGTCCTTATTGTCCTTATATCTTTTTACTTCACTTCTTTCGCAAATTCTTCTATCTCCTTCGCAAAATCCCGCACAATTTTAGGTACATAGCCCTCCTTGCGGGCATCGTTGCGCAGCTTCGCTATCATATCCGGGATATCTATGTTCAGCGGGCACATGACCTTGCATTTGCCGCAGCGCACGCATGTGTAAGCGATGGGCGAGGCTTTCTCAAGCCCCACGGTGGTGAAGGCGTCCCAGATTGCACCTATCCCGCCCATGTACTGCTGACCAAAGAAGCCTGCCGTAACGGCATAAACAGGACATTCGTACAGGCAGGTGCCGCAGCGCAGGCAATAGAGAGCTTCCTCATATCCTGCCTCTCTCATCTTCGTTCTTCCATTATCAAGAAGAATAACATGCAGCTCCTTAGGACCATGGGCTCCGTAGGTTATCACCTTCTCAATATCTCCCGTCTTGCTCGGACCGGAAATTAGGTTCACATATGCAGGCACAGTGTAATTCGCATATCTCCATGTGACCTCAGTGACCTTAAATGCATCCTCAATCGTGGGCACAATCTTCTCCACACCCACGATGGCTATCTGCACGGGCGGGGCTCCTATGCTCAATCTTGCATTTCCCTCATTCTCTATTATGAACATGGTCCCCGTATCAGCGGCCAGAACATTGGCACCGTTTATTCCTATATCCGCCTTGAAATATTTGTCACGCAAAAATCTGCGAACAGTTTCCACCATCTTCGGAATATCTCTCTCATCCAGGTCCTTCTCAATTATTCCATGCTCCTTCATGAATTTGCTGAGCACCTTGGCAACATCCTCTCGAGGCACATTTATCGCAGGTGCCAGAATATGCGTGGGCCTTGTGCCCATGAGCTGCACAATGAATTCTCCCAAATCTGTCTCATAAACCTCGTTACCCAGTTCTTCCAGAAATTCGCGGAGATTAATCTCCTCGCTCGTTAAACTTTTGCTCTTCACAATGAGCTTCCCGCTGCCAACAAGCTCTTTGAATATCTCAAGAGCCTCTTCTTTAGTCTTGGCATAATAGCAATGACCATGGTTGCGCTCTATGCTCTCGCACGCCTTCTTTATCAGCTCATCCATATGCTGGATGCTGTACTCTTTTATTCTGCGAACTTCCTTGGCGAGCTCAATGCTGTGAGGAAACATGCTGAGCGCGTTGCGGCGATTGTTCTCAAATGCTTTGATTGCTCGGGATAGTGCAATGCGAACCTTCTCACTCTTGGCCCCGTACTCAATGATGCGATTCACATATTCTTTGTAGATTTCATCTATCATTCTTCCACCCCCTCAAGGGCAAGGTCAACGAGATTTGTGTAGGACATCGCTTTAATTGGGAAGTTTCCATGCTTCACCCCTGTCTTGAACGCGTGGTATCCGTTGCCACATGTTGAAACCACGGCCTCCACTTCTCTCGGCAAAGCGTACTCACGAATTACATTGCTCGCAACATAGGGCATGAGCTCGGGCAGTGTGAAATCGAGCCAGCCACCGGGGCAGGCGGAGATATCCCAGGGATGAAGGTTGCGCTCCTTCACATAAAGCTCGGGATGGTCAAAATTAAGGACCTCCAGTTTGGGAATCTTTGCAAGAACTTCGCGGGGCTCCTTTACCACACCCATTTTTCGGCCAAGAGTGCATCCATCATGAAGAAGAACGCGCATCGGCAACTCTTTGAATTTCAGCTTATCCAGATTTTTGTAAAGGAATGTTGCCATGTGCTCTATGGGCACGGGCAGCTCGTAGCCCCGCTTAACAAGGAAACCTTCTCGCTCCTTACTCCACGCTGCGTAAGGTGCAGCGTAGGAGGTCAGAATTAAATCCACATCCTCTTTGGCGATAACTTCTTCCACTTCCTTCACCGTCGCTCTGGCAAGGTCGTCCACAAGATTATCGTAGCCCAGGAAGCCTATGGCCTCGGCGCATATCACCTTGCTTTTGTGAGGTACATACTCGTGCCCCATTTTTTTAACAATGGATACCGATGCATCGCACACTTCGGGTATTCCCAGCCGCGGCGATGTATCCCATCCATAGAGGAGGATTCTCATATTAATCACTCCAGAATAGGGAGGTCTATCTTTCTCGCAAGAGCTCTCTTCCCGCGGTAATCTGGCAGAAGAATCGGGGAACGGCGCCATTCAGGCACACCTATGCGGCGGATTTCCTCGGCAAATAATTTCACATGCTTTAATGTGAGCTTGCCTGGCTTACCCGAGTTGCGAACCACCTTCGCCGCAGATATGCCCGCGCGACGACCGAATACATTGTAATCCAGAAGCGAGTTGCCCATCAGGCGGTTCTTGCCATGCACACCTCCTTCAACTTCGCCTCCTGCGAAGAACCTGGGATAAGGTGAGCCATCGCCTTTGATTACCTGTGCATTCGCATTTATCTCCACGCCTCCATTCTGATAGTGTAGTGTTGGGAACACCAGAATCGGGTCCTTTGTCATATCAATCCCGAATCTCTTGTACATGCGGTACATCGCATCCAGATTCTTGCGTATAGCACCCTCACCCTGCAGCTCCTCAATCATGGGCGAGTCGAGCCATATACCGCGCATTCCTGTGGGCGTTTTCACACAATTATTGCGAGCGTAGCATTCCCGTATAAATGCGGCGGCTTCCACATCTCTTGGCTCGAGCGGAAACACAAACGCCTGACCATATTTGTTTACAGGCGTGGCCCCCATGCCGCGAACCTTCTCAGTGATGAGCAATCCCACTATCTGCTCTGGATACGCCGCTCCTGTGGGATGGTACTGTACAGAATCAAGATCACGCAATCTTGCCCCTGCACGGTATGCCATCACGAGACCATCAGCCGTTGCTCCATAATGATTCGTTGTGGGAAAACCGCGGATATGCAGTCTGCCCCAGCCTCCTGTGGCAAGAATGGTCGCTTTTGCCCTCACCACATAGTACTCTTTGGTTTCCATGTTCCAGAGAATTGCACCTCCTATCTCACCGTCCTCAGTGGTGATGAGCTCAACCGCAGGAGAGAATTCCAGAACAGGTATTCCTCGATTGCGAGCTTCATCACGAATCACGCGCATTATTTCCATTCCCGTATAATCCTTAGCAGAGTGTAATCTCTTGCGCGAGGTACCTCCACCCCATCTCTCTATAAAGTTACCTTTCTCATCTTTATCGTACATCACACCAAGTTCCTCGTGCCAGCGTATAATGAAAGGTGCGTCTTCGGTGAGAGCCTTAACAAGCTCGTGCTTGTTGGCAAAGTGCCCTCCGCCCATAACATCAAGATAATGAATTATCGGGGAATCCCACGGTCTATCCGCCGCTTGAATTCCACCCTGAGCCATCATGGAATTCGCATCTCCATGCCTGAGCTTTGTGGCAATCAGTATATTCTCCGCAGGTACACCCTCGTAATTGGCCCAGAGAGCTGCGACGGTGCCGGCACCGCCTCCACCTATTATGAGAATATCCACATCGTAATCAATATCGTTTAAATCCACCTCATCGGGGTTCAACGCAGGCCAAGCCTCAAGAATATCGGCAACCTCATTTGGCACTATCTCACCACGATTCACACCCACCTGAAGTTCTCTCTTACCTCCCGGCGCGTAATCGGGATGGAATTTGTTGAGCAGTTCTTCTCTCTCCTCAAGGCTCATCTTGAGCTCGATTTCCTTCTCCTTGTTCTTTATCCTCTCATCTCTTGTCTTCTCAACCATTTCTATGCTCTCTCGCATATATTCGGGATATCCCCTAATCATTTTCAAAGTCATTTTAATCCTCTCCCTCTAATTCAAGAGGATTCATAATCCTCTTTTCTTCTTTCTCTCTCACTCTATTTATATACAGCTCCTTGAACTTCTCGGGCTCCTTTTCTAACATCTTTTTGAGGATTTCATAACCCTTCTCGTACATACCACTCTCTATCTCCTTGAGCCTCTTTGTTAGCCACGGGCTCTTTGGAAGCATATACTTCCCATACAACCTTCTTGCAAACTGCGCCATATGATAGTGCTGAATCTCGGCTGGGCATCGGAGTGTGCACAATCCGCACTGGATACAGTCGAAGCTCAGCTCAGCAACCCTCTTTATATCTCCACGAATAGCCGCTTGAACATAGTACATCACATCCAGTTCCTGTGGACAAGCTTTGGTGCATGTGTTGCATGAGACGCATCTTGCTATCTCAGGATAGTATTCAAGAAGTATATTTGGCGAGGGTTTCACCTTATCTAAATCATATGTTGCCTTATTTGCGGGAACAAATGGTATCTGGGCAAGATACATACCATCTTCCACAGTGGTCTGGCATGCAAGAGCAGTGCGGAACCTGTATTCTCCCTTCTTTCTGTATATGGTGGCACAGGCTCCGCAGAAACCTGCACGACATCCTGCACCCCTGATGTAGCGATAACCTGCATATTCCAACGCTTTCATAATTGTGAGGCCCGCAGGCACCTTGTAGGGCTTGCCCATAACATATATGGTTACCCAGTGTTCCACCTCCTCAGGTGGAGACGCCGCCTTCCTTATCTCTTCCATTATCTTCTCGCTATCCACATCTAAAAGCTCAACCTTCTTGCCCATTACTCCTCACCCCCCTTCAGACCAACAAACTCTTCAAATTCCTCCTCACGGAACTCCATTACAGGTGGCAAATCATCGTTCACTCCAGGCTTGTAATCGAATACCTTCTGCAAATCGTTACCTACTATTCCGAAGAGCCTGTAGAGCGGAATATCCACCGGACATGCCTGTTGACACAGGCCACATCCTATACAAGAGGTACCCATATGTATGAGCCTTCCTATATGGAAAAGAGTCTTGTCCGTGGGCAGGCGAATACCATTCTTATCGTCTGCCCAATTGTAGAATTTCTCAGATTCGTAGTCAAACACACTATGGTCTTCGAAGAAGCACTCTTTACAGAAGCATATGGGGCACATGTCTTTACAATTGTGGCAGTTCATACACTGCGCCAGGAATTTTTCTATTCCCTTCCGGCCACCTGTTATGCGCTTCTCTTCAAGCCATTTCTCTCTGTTCTTTCTATGCATTTCGACCCATGAGCTATCATCTCTCTCTCCCTCCTGTATCTCCATCTTCGCTAGAAAATCCTTGCCTCTCTCGCTAAGGGAGAAGAAGACAGGCTCATCCACGCCTATAATTCCAAACCCTATATCGCCGACGCCCTTAATAGGTGTGGGGTATTCACACACCCTGCAGGATTCCCTCACCTTTTCGCTTATTTTCCCTTCCTTCATGCTCTTTATGAGATCATCCACCGGGGTCTGCTCATACGCATAGTTTCTTGCATGAATGGTACCAGGACAATCGTAGGTGAGGAGATAGAAATTCTCAGGATTTATCTGATTGAACTTTATCAGCTCCTTATAGGTTCTTGTTTCACAAGGTCTCAAAATCGCAAGTGTCTTCCTCTTGGCAGGCTTCAATCTCGTGATTCTCCTTATCATATCCGCTCCATTCCACTGCATAACGGGAGCTATTGGCGTTAATTTATCCACATCCTCCTTCTTTGTAACGAGTGCATATGTATATGAATTATCTGTGGCTGCTGGAGCTATAACCGCCTCTATAAGACCCTTCTCAAAGGCCTTTTTCAGAAAATCCTTTAAAACATCATTGTACACATCACTCACCTCCCAGTGAATCAACATACTTGAAATCAGATGGCCCTTTCTTCTTTATGTATTCCGTATACTCATTCATCACCCTTGCAAATTTTGGTCCTTCACTTCCCGATATCCATTCGAGAAGCACACGGTCCTCATCGAATCCCAGAGATTTAAGCACTGTCTTCACTATAACCACTCTTCTCCTCGCTTTATAATTTCCACTTATGTAGTGGCAGTCTCCTGGATGGCATCCTCCAAGAATCGTGGCATCCGCACCTTCCTGCAGAGCTCGAATAAGGTACACAGGATCCACAGTTGAAGAGCACATCACCCTTATTGGCCTTATATTCGCAGGATAATGCAGTCTCGAAGTTCCAGCAAGATCTGCGGCTGCTGAAGTGCACCAGTTGCAGAAGAAGCCCACTATCACTGGCTCAAATTCCTTTTCACTCATTTTACTACCTCCTTTAACATCTCAAACATATGGTCTGCCCGATATGCTACCAATACAGCCGCGCCACTCGGGCAAACATTGGCGCAGGCTCCACAACCCAAACATAATTGGGGATTGACCTTTGCAATTTTGTCCTCCGTATCAATAAATCTAGCTCCTGAGAAGCAGGCGTCCACACATATTCCACAGCCTGCACATCTTCTTGGATTTGTCGTGCTCACCAATTTCCCGGCAGGGGACTCTATATCCCTCATAAGGAAGATTGCACTCTGAGCTGCAAATCCTGCTTCTTCCATTTCCTCCTCTATGCTCATTGGCCTGTGGGCAAGTCCTGCCACAAATACCCCACCAAATGGCTCCTCTGCCAGGAAGAACTGAATACCCATACGCTCAACATTGTGCAGAGGCTCCTGTGCGAAGTAGAAAAAGCCATCCTCATCTATACGCAATCCAAGAAGGCTCGCAATCTCCTTATTGTACTCTCTGGCCTTAACATAGCCTATAGGTTCACCTTCACCTCTTTCCCCCTCAGGAGGAGATAAATCTAAAAGAGAATAGGATTTCATAAACTCATATGTCACCTTCTTATCCCTTCTCTTGGCAAGAATTGAGCCTATCTGGGAATGAAGCGTGTTTCCTTCAAATCTACCTGCAATGTGATTGCCCTTCTCTGTTATTTCTCCTCCGGTGGCTATTATTATGACCCCTGCCTCTATAACCTCATCTCCAACCTTTATTCGGAAATTGCCTAATGTGCCTTCAATGCTCTCAACCTTACCCTTTATATGCCTGGATTTTTGAAGTGCCTCCCTTTTTAGATTCTCATACCACTCTTTGAGCTCTTCCTCACTCATATTCAATGTGCCTTCCTTCACTCCCGTTATATCATGGGGCTCATCAAACTCATCCGTAATGATGTATACTCCCACTCTTCCATTTATGTATCTGGCTGCAAGCAATCCTGCTAGGCCACCTCCGATTATTGCCACTCCCTTCTTCGTGGCAGTCACAGGCACCTCAACAAAGTAATCCTTTCTCGCCTTGGCTATGGCCGCCTTAACAAGGGCGTTGGCTTTTCTATCATCTCCGCCCACACGGGATACATACTCGCGAAGCTGAACGAGCTCCACATATGACGGATGAATACCAGCCTTCATGGCGAGCATTTCGAGCATGCTACCCCTCACTGCAGGTGAGCAGGCTGCAAATACAACTCTATTCAAATTATTCTCCTTTATCTCCTTAATTATCTCCTCTCCTCTCACACATAGAAAATCCTTGGTGCTTATGTAATCAACATCCACATCAATATTCAGATTTTTCGCTGCACATCCGCATATGAATAATCCAACACGGGGATTGAAATCATCACGCACAAACTCAAAATTGGGTATTTGAGGCTTTTCAGGAGGCTTGAGATACTTCTCCACTTCGGGTACTATGGCAGTTCCATGATAAACGGCCTCCGTACTGCTCACAGGCTTGACAAATTCGCCTATGGCAAATACACCATCTCTCGTCGTTTCAAGAGAGAATGGCTTTGTTCTCGCAAATCCATTTTCCTCCTCAATGCCCGATGCTTTGATTATATCCTTCCAGTCCTCGGGCACCTTCTGCCCGGGCATCACAACAAGAAGATCAAGAGCAACATCATTGAATTTGACCTCACCATTCTCCTCGGAGATGGAAACATTATCAATAATATGCACATTTATCCCCTTCTCTCTGGCTTCATCATAGAGTTTCATCTGATTATGCCCGTAAAGGCGAAGTTCCTTGACAAATATATGCACCTCTAACTCTGGATCCATCTCCTTCATGAAGATTGCTTCTCTGAAAACTATCACATATTCCTCAGAGCTGCCCAAAAAGTTTTCAAATCCCCCAGGTATGAAGAATCCCAGTCTGTGAGGATACTTTCCATCCTTTCTCTTGAGAAATCTCTTATCCACACCCTTGCCCCGGAACATGAAGGCAAAATCCCTGAATGAGATGACATTCTCAACATTTCCCACATATTTTGATATCTCCTCAGGCTCATATTCTGGAGCTAAAATAACAGCGTCCACAGTTATCTCTTTTTCCTCCTCCTTTGGAATCTGAATTGCTTTCACAGGACAGACATCAAGACATTCCTCAGGATTCTCTACAAAATAAATTCCCGGGCCAAGGGGTCTTGGCATATGCTTAGCATTGCACTTCTCAAGACATATATCGCACCCTATGCATTTGAATTCGTCAACCGTTGGCAATCTTGTCTTAAATCTCACCTTGAAATTTCCAGGCTGACCATCCACACTTAGAAGGGAGGAGTTATGATAAACCTCAATGTTTCCTGTGGCCATCATCACATTTTTCAGAAATCCCTTGGAATAGCCGTTTATTATATCCCTTGGCTGCTGCCACTGCATCTGAGTGAACTTATCCCATATGAACTCTCCACGATTTAGAAGTACAACCTTATGCCCTGCCCTCGCAAGATTTGCGGCTGCTCTGTAGGAGGCAAGATTTGTTCCAAAAATGAGAACCTTACCCATTTAGAACACCTCCGCAAGTACATCCACTGCACGAATTATCTGACCCTTCTTGAAATTCACCACCTGAATTGCCGTGGTCGGACAATTGGCACTGCAGGCACCGCATCCTTCGCATAGAGCTTCATTAACAACAGCCACATGCCTCACTGGATCTATGCTTATTGCTCCGTAAGCACACTGGTCCTTACATCTACCGCAGCCTGCACAAATTTCTGTATCCACTTTTGCAAGCAGTGGCTCCTTCTCAAGCTGAGGCCTGGATAACAGGGTCATGGCCTTCGCGGCGGCTCCACTTCCCTGAGACACGCTATCTGTTATATCCTTCACAAACTGAGCAGCGCCGGCTATGAATACACCACCCACAGGTGTTTCCAAAGGTCTGAGCTTGAGATGCGTTTCTTTTAACCAGCCCCATTCATCATAGGGTATGCGTAGCTTCTTTGCCAGTTCCTTCACTCCAGTGGAGCCCTTTGCCGCCGTTGCGAGAATAACCATGTCCACATCCACTTCTATAATTCTTCCAGTTAGGGTATCAACACCCTGCACACGATACTTATCGCCCACTTTATAAACTTTGGAAACCTTGCCCCTTATGAAATTCACACCATACTCCTCCTTGGCACGATGGTAGAATTCCTCATAGCCTTTTCCATTGGAACGTATATCTATGTAGAAATCATAAACTGCAGTTTTAGGAAGCGCATGCTTCACAAGCATTGCCTGCTTTATTGTGTACATACAGCATATGCGTGAGCAGTAAGGCACACCATTCTGCGGATCTCTGGAACCAACACAGTGGATAAAAGCTATACTCTCCGGCACCTTACCATCCGATGGTCTTCTAGGTATGCCTGCCGTTGGTCCAGAAGGAGCAAGAAGCCTCTCAAATTGCAGGGCTGTTAGCACATCTGGATACTTACCTCCAAGTTCTGGAAACGCCTCTGCAGGCATCACTTCGTAGCCAGTTGCGACAACAATGGCACCAACTTCTTCCTCCACAATTTCCTCATTGTTTTTGAAATGTATTGCATTGGGCTCGCAGACATCAGCGCATTTTGAGCATATCTTCACAGCCTTCTTAGGCTTAATTTTCCCCTCGCGAACCTTCTTCTCAAACTGCAACCGTATGCAGGAATTCTCGTCTATCAATGCTTTGAGCGGTACTGCCTGTTCATTAACAATGTATATTGCCTTTCTCTCTCCCATCCCCAGATCATATTCCGACTTCACACTTATCGGACATACACGCAAACATTCACCGCATCCAGTACACTTATCCCAGTCCACAAAGGTGCTCTTTTTCTTTATCCTGACTTTGAAATTGCCCATATAACCTTCAACACTCTCCACCTCACTGTATGCGTAAAGTTTTATGTTCGGATGCTGGGCTACATCATTCATTTTTGGAGTAAGGATACATTGAGGGCAGTCAAGCGTGGGAAAAGTTTCACTCAATCGGAACATGTTTCCCCCTATGCTCGGCTCCTTCTCCACCAAAATGGTCTCAATTCCAGCATCCGCAAGGTCCAACGCAGCCTGGATGCCTGCTACTCCCCCTCCAATTACCAGAGCTCTCCTTGTGACTGGAACTTCAATTGGCTCAAGAGATGCATTCGCCTTGAGCTTTTCAATCGTTGCGTTTATTATCCTTATCGCCTTGCGAGTGGCAGCTTCTGGATTATCTTCATGCGGCCAGGCTGCCCACTCTCGTATATTTGCGATTTCCACACGGTAGGGATTCAATCCCCCTCTCGCGGCAGCGTTACGCATGGTTTTCTCGTGAAGTGTAGGAGAACAGTTTGCAACAACAACACCATCAAGATTATACTTTTTAATTGATTCTTCAATAAGTTTCTGTCCCGGCTCCGAGCACATAAATATGTATGTGGTTGATAAAACCACATCCTCTCTCTTCCCTATCTCCTCAGCAACACGCTTAACATCCACAGTACCCGCGATATTGCGACCACAATGACATATAAAGACACCAATCCTATTCATAGCCATGGAGCAAGCACCTCCTTTGGTGAGATGTAATGCTGCTCAAAATGAAGCACATTATTATCATTAATTCCAAAAGCAAGTGCCATGAGCTGTGTGAAATAAACTATTGGCATCTTCTCAAATCCATGATGCTTTGCAGCGGCTATCTCCTGCCTTCTATCCAGATTGAAGAAACAAAGAGGACATGAAGTGGCAATAACATCCGCATCCACTTCCTTGGCCACACTAACAAGCTTGTATGTTCTCTCCGCAACAAATTCTCTCTTATCTACGGTGTGATAGGAGCCGCAGCATTCATTCTTCAGAGGATAATCCACCACCTCAGCACCCAGCGTTTCAAGCAAGTTTTCCAGAATGTTGGGGTCCTCCCGGTCATCTATCGCAACCTCCTCAGGTCTTAAAAGGAGACATCCGTAATACGGGGCAACTTTGAGTCCCTTAAGCGGCTTTTTCACCCTCTCAGCTATCTCATCGAATCCATACTCCTTTAAAAATGTTAGGTAATGTTGAACCTTTATCTCCCCCTTATAATCCGGCTCCTCATCCATAAATATGTTGAGCGTCTTTAACTTATCACGATTTCTCATTACATCCAGATGCGCCCTTCGCAGATTGTTGTAGCACATGGAGCACACGGCAACAAGGCGATTATCCCCTATTTCCTCCGCATACTCCTGTGCCCTGATTAGATTCCGAACATTCGCAATGGTGAATTTCACACTATCCTGAGCAAGCCCATACACGGCTCCGCAGCAGGTCCAGTTGGGGAGCTCCACGAACTCATATCCCAGTTCTCTGGCAGTAGCCAAGGTGCTGTCCTCCAGATTCTTTGCAACACCCTTGAGGGTGCATCCAGGATAAAACATAATTTTCTTCAGGGGCATTTCTTCACCTCACGGAGTGAATTTTCTGAAATTGCTCACAAGAGCAATTGGAGGAAGTATATCCCTTTCCTCCACCTTGTAGGGATCCACAAAGTCATAATTCTTCCTCAATTGCAACTCACGTATTGCCTCCATCACTGCAGCCAAATCAAGACCCACAGGGCATCGCACCGTGCATGTGAAGCAGGCTGCGCATATCCATGGAGTTTTCGCTTTGAGAAGAGTGTCAACATCCCCCTCCTGCAGATACATGAAAACCTGATTTGGTAAGATATCCATAAACTCCGCCATCGGACATCCTGAGGAGCAGCGGCCACACTGATAGCAGGAAAAAATGTTCTGACCGCTGATTTCTATTATCTCCTGAACCCTTTCATCCTCATGCGGATCCTTCTTGATAGTGTATTTCATTCTTTCACCAGCCTTTCAGGTTTTATATTTAAATCTTTAGACTCGGATTGCAAACCTTGTATAGTTACATCCATATTAATATTTTCGGTAGCTTGTTTATTTCACAAGGTTTTTTGCGTTTTTTATCGCAAATTTTACGCATGTTATCACTCAAACCCAATATCATTTTCAATACTCGTCACAAAATTTTCTCATAAATGTACCCTGTGAGTATTTGACACTCCAAAAAATTAAGTAGTGAAAGTATATGCGAGGATATGGATGTTCTAATAGCCCACGGTGGTGCCTCCCACAGGGAGGATTTAAGAAAAATTGTGGAAAAATATGCTTTTAATGCAATAGAGGAGGAGAATGCATTAAACGCCGTAATAAAAGCAGTAATGCTAATGGAAGATGACCCAGAATTCAATGCAGGCACAGGCTCAAATATGAGGGTGGATGGGAGCATTCAGATGGATGCTGCCGTTATGGTTCCCGGTGATTTTGGAGCAGTGATAAACATTGAGTATGTTAAGAATCCAGTGCTTGTAGCTCGTGATGTCATGCTGAGATCTCCTCATATGATCCTTGCAGGAGATGGCGCCTTAAAATTCGCCCGTAAACTGGGATATGAATACTATGATCCCTCTACAGAAGAGGCTATAAAAAGGAGAGAAAGAGTGCTGCAAAAACTGAAAAATGGAGAAATTCCTTCCTACTACCATCCCCAGTTTCTTGCGGAGTTTCTGGGAGATACCGTGGGTGCAGTAGCGAGAATAAATGGAGAGTTTGCCGCTGCAGTCTCCACAGGAGGTACAAGTTTAACGCTGCGTGGTAGAGTGGGAGATTCTCCCATAATTGGTGCAGGAATATACTGCGGAAAAAAAGGTGCAGTGGTTGCCACAGGAATCGGCGAGGAAATAATGCGCAGAATGCTATCCTTCAGAATTTACAACAGAATTGGAGAAAAGTGCCTCGAAGAAATATGCAGGGAGGAAATTGAGAAATTCGGAGATATACCTGTGGGAGTGATAGCAATAAGCGATGAGGATGTTTGTGCAATTTCAAACCGATCCATGCCCTACGCCATAGTGAAAACTCAGCGGTAAATTTAAATTCTTTATATTCATTGTGATTTCCATGGCAAATTTAGATGAGATTGCCACTGAGCTTTTAAAGCTAAAAAAGATGCTCAAAGCTCAGGAGAAAAAAATAGATGAAATTAGAAAGAAGCAGCTTGAAATTGAAGAGTCTCTAAAGGCCATGCAGGAGATGGCAACAACCATAGAAACATTTCCTGTAAAATTGAACACCACAACTTTTCAGATAACCTCCCAGTTAGAGGAGAAGATAAAAGAACTGGAGAATACGATAAAAAATAGGGTTGAGGAGAGTCTATCCAAAATGGATAAGCTGGTAGAAATAAACAAGAGATTTGACGAATTTGAAGAGAACATGGATGCTTATCTATCCAAGATAAGATATATGCTTCTTGAGCTGGAAGATATTATAAGGAGGAGATAAATATGGTGGATACAAAGGAGGAGAAAAAAATAGTATTGAATGTTCTGAGTGCCCTTCGCGATGCAATTCCAAGGGGAGTGAAAAAAAGGGTGCCTGAAGCTGAAAAATATGTGGATATCGCCATAGGGATTGTTAAGGAATATGAGGATATCAAACTTAGCGTTGAAGAATATGGAAAAAGGCTTGACGAGACCACAAAGCTTCTAAAGGAAACAGTAGAATCAGAGAGGAGGAAGATTGATGAGAGAGAGAAGGAAATTGCTGCTAAGGAGCAGGAGCTTCAATCCCTTCTGAAGACGCTTAAAGATATGGAAGCAAGAGTGCATAATGTAGAAAAAAGAGAAAAAGACGCCGAAGAAAGAGAGAAGACACTGAAAGAGAGAGAAAAAAATTTGGATGAGAGGGAAAAGAGATTGGAGGAACTAATTAAAAAATCGCAAAAGATAGTTGAAGACATAGATGAGCATACTGCAAAACTATCTTCACTCCTGGAGAAAATCCAGGATGAGAGAGTGAGACTGGAGGATCAAAAGAAGAAATTTGATGAGGAGGTTTCCAGAAGAGAGAGAGCTCTGGAAAAGCTAAAGAATAATCTTGAGCTCAGGGCAAGAGAGTTGGAAAGGAGGGAGAGGGAAATAAGCAGATTGGAGAATAAAAAATTTGAGCTGCAAAAAGAGCTTGATGAGCTTGAGAGAAAGAAAAAAGAGGAATTTTCAGAGTATGAGAGGAAACTCAAGGACTGGGAGAGGGAGCTTCTGGAGAAGGAGAGAGAGCTATCTGGATATGCACGGATACTCAGTGAGAGGGAGGAGAAGCTTAATACCCTAAAAATAGAGATGGATAGAAGAAGAGAGGAACTTGAAAGAAAAGAAAGAAAGCTCAAGGACTATGAGAAAATAGTAAGCGATCTCCAAGAAGAAATCAAATTCTTAAATACGAGAGTGGAGGAGCTTACAAAACAGAAAGAGGAGCTTCTCAAGGACCTAGCGTCGTTACGAGCACAAATATAAGGTGAGTGAGCAGGATTTCATGCTCATTTCACCGATTTGCATATTTTTTTATAAATTTTATACCGGAAAGAGAAAAAATTATGAGCAAAAATAAGATACACCCACAGGCCGAGGTAGCCTAGCCCGGCAAGGCGGTGGATTCGAGATCCACTGGCCGCAAGGCCTCGGGAGTTCAAATCTCCCCCTCGGCGCTTTTTCAATATTTTTAAATCTTAAAACAAAAAATATGGAAAAATTAAGAAAAAGTAGTGAGGATTACTCCTCCCTTATTTCGTCCTCAGGTACATTCTCTTCCTCTATCTCTTCCCTCTTCTCTACCTTTGGCTTCCTTAGCAACGCTGCTATCCCTATTATTATCGCTATTATCCCTAGCACTATCC